>CAUQNI010000010.1:0-73333 GCA_963519555.1 uncultured bacterium | reverse complement strand
CCTTGATTTGCTCTGCTGTCAAATCTTTCTTAAAGAAATAATGATTGTGGTCACCATGAGTCATGACAAAGCCTGCCGCATCTTCACTGATAACTCGATTGGCATCAAAATCATGGCCGTGTTCGTCATGGTGATGACCATGTGCTTCTTCATCATGATCGTCATCGTCATCATGTGCTGGACTTGGTGTTACTGGCGTTTTACCTCTCAAATGATCCTGTGCTGCCTTGATTTGTTCTGGTGTCAAATCTTTCTTAAAGAAGTAATGATTGTGGTCACCATGAGTCATGACAAAGCCTGCGGCATCTTCACTGATAACTCGATTGGCATCAAAGCCGTGTCCATGTTCGTCATGATGATTACCATGTGCATCTTCATCATGATCATCATCGTCATCATGTGCTGGACTTGGTGTTACTGGCGTTTTACCTCTCAAATGATCCTGTGCTGCCTTGATTTGTTCTGGTGTCAAATCTTTCTTAAAGAAGTAATGATTGTGGTCACCATGAGTCATGACAAAGCCTGCGGCATCTTCACTGATAACTCGATTGGCATCAAAGCCGTGTCCATGTTCGTCATGATGATTACCATGTGCATCTTCATCATGATCATCATCGTCATCATGTGCTGGACTTGGTGTTCCTGTTCTTACACCTTTCAAATGATCCTGCGCTGCCTTAATTTGATCTGCTGTCAAATCCTTCTTGAAGAAGTAATGGTTATGATCACCATGACTCATGATAAATCCTGATTCATCTTCAGCGATAATACGATTGACATCAAAGCCGTGTCCATCTTCTTCATGTTCCTCATGTGAAACACCAGGATTGGCTGGAAGAGATGGCGAAGGTGTTGCTAGACCATTGTTTGGAAGAGTCGGTTGCCCAATTTGATTTGATTTTGGAATGTAATGGAAATGATCACCATGTCTGACGATATAAGCTGTAGCTGTTTCTTCAACGATATCTTTTGGATTAAAAATATAACCATCTGATGTTGAAGAGATTGTTTTATTCGTAGACAACGAAGCATGATTCAAAGTAGATGAATTACTTGGAAGACTTCCTAGACTAGATACCACTTCATTTGGTTTTTCATTTGTAGAGACCGTAGAACCAGTTCCGCCTATAGGAACCAATCTGGCAATCTTTTCTTCTAAAGGAGAGAGTTTGCTGTAAGGAATAAAGTGGTAATGGTCGCCATGCGGAATCGCAACTCCATTTGGTGTACGGCTGATAATCTTAGCAGGATCAAAGACCAAACCATCTGATTCACTATAACGTTGGTCACTAGGTGAATCATAGAGTTCCTTCAAAAGACTTTGGAGATTTTCAGCTTTGTTTTCTGTCTTGCTAGTTGATCCTTGTTCTACAGATTGCGTATTATTGTCACTAGCTGTTGAAGAATAGCTTAATTGACTCGGTTGCGTATTTTTGCCAGCTAGAATAGCTTTGGCTGCTGCTAATTCACTAGCAGACAAATCACTTTTTGGAATGTAGTGATAGTGTCCTCCGTGAGGAACGATATAAGCATCACCCGTATCTTCGATAATATCAGCTGGATTAAAGACATAGCCATCATCTGTCGTATAGCGTCCCTGAGACCTTGCTACAGCAACATCAGAGCCGACCTTCTCATTATCTTTGATATGTTCTTGTTTTTGACGGTTAATTTCATCTTTGGTTCGAACATTATCAGCATGGGAAATATCTTTCAGATAAACATAATATTTTCCATCAACCTTAATGATATAACCACCCTTGACTTCATTGACAATATCTCCATCCTTAAGTTGGTAGTTTGGATCCTTCATCAAGAGTTCTTCACTAAAGAGGGCATCATAAGGAACTTTCCCATTGTAGTAATGATAGTGATCACCGTGTGACGTCACATAGCCCTGATCTGTAATCTTGATAACAATTTGCTCAGCCTGAATTCCTTCTTTTTGGCTGACCTGATTTGGCGTCAAGTTTTCAGTTTTCTGACTTGACTGGCCACCATCCACATAAGAGACACGATTATTGTCCTTATTTTCCTGCGAGCGATGCTGGTTCAGTGCATAGGCGCAAAGACTCAAGGATACGATAACAGCTGATCCAGCTGCTATATACTTTTTATTAAATTTCATAAACTCCTCATTTCAATAAATGATGAAGCTATTTCTTAGCTTCTTTTTCTCGGTTAAAGAGCTTTTCCTAAACTGGTTGTTTAACCAATTAATTAACCAGTAAATATTCTACCTCTTTTTAACTTGTATGTCAAGAGATTTTATATATTAATAAAAAAACAAAGCTCTCCCAAAATATTGAGAGAACTTCATTTTTGATTCAGACTTTTTCTAATGCTATTCTTTACGCTGTAAAATCAGATAAATTCTTTTTTATCACTTCTCCACCTGACAATCTTAATTCAATTGTTCCATCCATATTAAACAAGACGCTATCTAATCCTAATCCATAACTAGCAGCAAATTTTGCAATTTTTTCTTGTACTGGATCTACTGCAGGTGCTTCTTCTAATCCTGGTTCTAAAATAGGGGCAGCTCCTACATTTCCTGTAGAATTCAACATACCATTATCTGTTGAATTTTCAGGTTTTACAGGTTTTTCATTTGGTTTTGGTACTTCTGGTAAAACGGTTTCTGGTTTATTTGCCCTTGGTTGTGTTTCAGCTTTTTCAGGAGATGGTGCTAGGTTTTCAGACATTTTATTTTCAGCATTTCCATTAGGTTCTTCTCCTGTAAAATCAGCCATATTCTTTTTAATGACTTCTCCACTTGGTAAATGTAATTCAATTGTTCCGTCCATATTAAACAAGACGTTTTCTAACTTCATTCCATGACTTTCTGCAAATTTAGCCACTTTTTCTTGAACTGGATCTACCGTTGGAACTTCTTCTAGCATTGGGTCTGAAATAGGATTTTCAATTGGTTTTTCTATACCAGGTTTTAAGATTTTCCCTTCTGGCTTTGGCGTTTCTTCTACTTTATCAGATGTTTTTGCTGTTCCCTCTTTTTCTGCAGGTTTTGATTCTCCAAGTTTTTCAGTTATTTTTGGTAATTCTTCGTCTTTTATGCATTCTCCTTTTTCATGTCCTTTAAATTGTGATAAAACTCCAGCTTTTTCTGTTTGATTATCTTTCTCCAAAATTGGAACTTCTACAATATAAGACGATTGATTATCCAAATAAGCATTTGCCATGAAGGTTACTGGAATTTTATTTCCTGCTGTCATTGTTGTTCCTTGATTTAATTTTGGAATAGGCAATTGAATTTCGCCCACTTTGTAGTTATTTTCTAAGTACGCATTTCCATGAAATTCATCAAACACTCTGACTAAAGCTTCAGTCCCTTTGGGTATTACATATTGAGGTTTCACTCGTAAATAAGTATCCCCTGCATGGAATGGATAGAAAATCGTATGACTTGCCATGTTGTAAGCTAATGAGCTTGGAATCGTAAATTGTCCTTCGTAGTTCACTTCTGGATAATCTTTTGAAGTAATGGTGTATTTAAAAGTTTCTCCTGGTAAATAAGGTTTATCTAATTCAAAATTAGCAATATTTCCTACTCCTTCACCGAATACTTTTCCAGATAATTTCTCAATCACTTTCCCGTCTGGAGTCGTTAATTTCACCATCATATTTGTTCCTAATTTTTTCTCTAATTCTGGTGGGAAACTAAAGGATACACGTTTTTGTCCATTTGCTAAGGTAAAGTTTTGGTTATTAAATGTGCTGTTTTTCAATAGTTTTACAACACTTGCCAATTCTTCACCTGTATAAACCTTGTTTCCTTCTTTTTTAGCAACTCCTTCTTCTGGTTTAAAGAGTTCATAGTTACTATGAGAGTGTCCAATTCCAACTGGCTTATGTTCATCAATTGGATCAGCATGATGGTGGTCTCCGTGTGGATAAATAATTGCATTTTTCTCTTTATTGACTACAATACTTTCACGTTTTACACCGTATTGTTTCATGATTCCTGCAATTTTTTCTTCGATTTTTTTATCTAACTCACTCATTTCTGCTGGCTTCGTTGCATCAGCATGGTGATGCTCCTCTTTAGGAGCCGTTGCAGTCCCATTATAGCGAGCTTTAGCTGCCTCTAAATATTCTTTTGGAATTAAACTTTCCCATTTTGTATGGACTAATTGTTCAAATGGAATGACATGAATATCTTTCATATTTCCATTATGCGCTACTAATAAGTTTTCTCCTGATATACCAATAATATGATTTCCATCAAATAAAAATCCGTCACTCGTTTTATAATGGATTCCAGAAAATTGTTTTTCTTTTGTAGTAGTATTTTCAGTAGCCGTTTTATTATCTGATTTTGGTAGATTTGTCATAGAATTAACACTTGTCAAATCATTTAATTCTTTTTGAACTTTTTCAACTTTAGAAACCAATGACTCAACCGATTCGTGATTTTTATCATTTTCTAAACTTGGCGCGACTGGTAATTTACCTTTCAAGTGTTCCATCGCTGCCTTAATTTGGTCTGCTGTCAAATCCTTCTTAAAGAAGTAATGATTGTGATCGCCATGACTCATGACAAAGCCTTCAGAGTCTTCATTTATTATGCGATTAGCATCAAAGCTGTAATCATGTTCTTCATGATGACCATGTGAAGACAAATCTATTGGGCTTGATTGTGACGAACTTGGTGTACTTTGATGAGAGGATTTGGGGTGACTGTTATTAAGCGTGGATTTAGGAATATAATGATAGTGATCACCATGCCTTACAATATAAGCATCTCCGCTATCTTTTACAATGTCATTGATGTTAAAAACATAGCCATCATCGAATGAAGAAATATCTTTACTCGTTGTCAAAGACAACGGTTGGTTTAGCGTAGAACTACTGCTAGATAAATAAGCTTTGACTGTAGCTAACTCACTAGCTGACAAATCACCTTTAGGAATGAAATGATAATGACCACCATGTGGTACTATGTAACCATCACCCGTATCTTTGATAATATCTGAAGCATTAAAAACGTAACCATCATCCGTTGTATAACGACCCTGTAATTTTGCTACCGCGACTTCAGGACTAGTTACTTTACCCTCTTTTCCATGTTCTTGTTTTTGACGATTGATTTCATCTTTGGTTCGAACATTATCAGCATGGGCTGCATCTTTTAGGTAGACATAATATTTTCCATCTACCTTGATGATATAACCACCCTTGACTTCATTGACAATATCTCCATCCTTAAGTTGGTAGTTTGGATCCTTCATCAAGAGTTCTTCACTAAAGAGGGCATCATAAGGAACTTTCCCATTGTAGTAATGATAGTGATCACCATGTGACGTCACATACCCCTGATCTGAAATCCTGATAACAATTTGCTCAGCCTGAATTCCTTCTTTTTGGCTAACCTGGTCTGGTGTCAAATGTTCACTTTTCTTAGCATCTTGATTGTTATTTACATAAGTTACCCGATTATTATCTGTGTTTTCCTGTTGACGATGCTGATTTAAAGCATAAACACATAGACTCAAGGAAAGGATAACTGCCGAGCTAGCTACGATATACTTCTTGTTTAATTTCATAATTCCCTCATTTCAACAAATGTTGAAGCTATTTCTTAGCTTCTCCGACTTAGTTAAAAAACTAATTTTCAAACCAGTTGTTTAACCGGTTAATTAACTGGTTAATAGTTTATATTTTTTTATCTCTTTTGTCAAGATTTTTATAGATAGAATAAAATTATTACTTTAAAATTCCTTGCTTCATTTTTAAAGCAGGAAATTTCATCTATCTATTAATAAATAAAAGGACATTATTCTATCCAAAAGTAGAACAATATCCTTTCAACCAGTTTATCATTAGTCAAAATATTCTAAGGTTTTATTTGCTTAAGAGTTTTAATATCATAGGTTACTAAATCTCCATTCTTATTATAAAATTGAACACCTTCTGATGAAAAAATAAGATATTTAGAATCAATTTGAGCAATTTGTGCTATTTTATTTATATGATCTTTTAAAGTGGCCTTATCTAATCCATAATCTGGTATATCATCGTAATCATCTTCTTTATTTTCTTCTGCTTTAGGTTTATCTTTTTCAACCGAAGGATTATTGATAGGCGTATCTGCCTCATTTTGAGGTGTGCTATCCTTTGGTTTCTCATCAACTTTACCTGAATCAGCTTCTTCTTTCTTTGTTTCCGATTTCTTATCTGAAGAAACTAGATGTGAATTAGAAGAACCATTTGTTGTTTCTTTTCCTTCATTTCTTTTAGCTATCAACTCCTGAGCTTGTTTCCACTCTTTCTCTGATAAATCAGACTGATTGATACTTCTCAATGAATCACCACTAGCTTTTGGAATACTGAAAGATTTATCTGCCCAAATATAAGTTCCCTTTGCCAATACATCCTGAGGATCAAAAATATATCCATCTGGAGTTGCAAACTTACCTTCTTTAAGAGCTTTCTGTACTTCTTCTGCAGAATGGATAATTTGCCAGTTTTGCATTCCAGTACGTTTTTCAAAAGGCGTTACATTAGCAATAACAGATCCAGCATCATCATGACCTGGTTTTGACCAAACTTCAGGACGCACATCAGGATGTTGCATTACATATTTTATTGTTGCTATTTGATCACTACTTAACCAAGAATATGGTACGACATGAATGTGATCAATATGTGGAATAATGAAGGAACTTCCAGTATCATATGTGGTATTCGCTGCATGCATAGGCAAGCTAGATACATCGACAGCTAATTTTGGTTTAACTTCTGTTTCTACAATATCATAACGATAATTATCTTTATCTTTAAGCATTAGTTCCTGCTCAGAAAAAGCTATTTGAGTAAGATCGAGTTCTTCACGTAAATAAAAATAATCTTTACCACCTTCATTAATTATATAACCAACTTTACTATTTCTAGAAACTTTACTAGTTACTTTTTTATAATCAAACTTTGGTTTTTCTTTATCATGTGAGTGAACTGAAGAAACGATGTCATCTGGATTTTTACCAGTCTCTTGAATCCATTTAGCAACCTCATCCAATTCGAATTGTTCTAATTCACCATACCCCATATAATGGAAATGATCTCCGTGTTTGGCAATAACACCTGATTTATCAACGGAATCAATGGAATCTTTGCTAAATATATATCCATCACTCGTATCATAAGGCTTACCATCTAAACCTTTTCCATATGCTTTGATTGGTTGTCCTAAGAACTTATGTACTACTTCTTTTGATACTAAAGGTTTAATATCTGTACCAATTTGATTTAATCCATTTTGCCCTTTTAACGGAATAATTCTAGCAATCTTCTGCTCTAAATCAGACATTTGTGAATAAGGGATAAAGTGATAATGGTCTCCGTGAGGCACTGCTACACCGTTAGCTGTACGTTTGATAATTTGTGCTGGATCAAAGACTAGACCATCCGATTCCACATGGCGCTCTGATAAAGGTTTGGCATACAATTCACTTAAAAGTGTTGAAATATCTTCACCTTGATTTTGATGATATGTTGGGGTGACAGTCAAGTTTGGATTCTCTGTCAAACTTGGTTGGGCTGGATTTGAATCATTGCTACTTGGTTTACTTGAGCTCGTAGAAGAATGAGAACCCTGTTTACCATTCCAATAAGCTTGAGCGGCAGCCAATTCTCCTGCAGACAAATCACTCTTAGGTATATAGTGGAAATGATTGCCGTGCGGTACAACAAAAGCGTCACCTGTATCTTCAATCACATCTGTCGGACTAAAGACATACCCATCATCCGTTGTATAGGCTCCTCCAGTTCCTCGATTTGGTGTTTGCGTATTGAGATTAAAGTTTGGTTTAATGGTTGAACTTGTTTTTTCAGGACTGCTTGGTTTCGAATTGTCAGAATGACTTTGAACAGACTGACCTCCAATTGGCAGATTTCGAGCCAATTTTTCTTCCAAAGCAGACATTTGCGAATAAGGAATGAAATGGAAATGATCCCCATGAGGCACTGCCACACCATTGGCAGTTCGTTTTGTAATCTGTGCTGGGTCAAATACTAATCCATCAGACTCCACATGACGTTGGCTAAGTGGCAAAGCGTACAATTCTTGAAGGAGACTATCCAAGTCCTCATTTTGACTCTCAGGAGTTGTTGCAGAATCTTGAGGAGCCTCAGATTGACTCGTTCTCACACTAGATCTTGTTTCTCCCCTGCTTGAACGGTATTCAACGGTACTTAATTGGCCACCTTTTCCAGATAAGAAGGCTTGGGCAGCAGCTAATTCACTAGCAGACAAATCACTCTTAGGAATATAGTGGAAGTGATTTCCATGAGGAACGATATAGGCATCACCTGTGTCCTCAATGATATCAGATGCATTAAAGATATACCCGTCATCCGTTGTATAACGTCCTTGCGCTCTGGCTGCAGCAACAGCATTATCTGTGCTTGCATTATGATTTTGGCTATGCTCCTGCTTCTGACGTTTAATCTCTTCTTTTGTCCGAATATTGTCCGCATGGGCAGCATCCTTGAGGTAAACATAGTATTTACCGTCAACCTTAATCACATAACCACCCTTGATTTCATTGACAATGTCTGCATCTTTCAACTGATAATTCGGATCTTTCATCAGCAATTCTTCACTGATGATTGCATCATAAGGAACCTTGCCATTATAGTAATGATAATGGTCTCCATGAGAGGTTACATAACCTTGATCCGTAATCTTGATGACGATTTGCTCGGCGTTGATTCCCTCTCTCTTACTGACTTCATCTGGTGTCAAATTTTCTGCCTTTTGGCCAGCCTGATCACCATCTATATAAGCAACTCGATTAGAATCTTTCTTAACTTGACCTGCTTGGTAGCGACCAAGTTCATAGGAACAAACGCTTAGGGCAAGGACTGCAACTGAACCTGCTACATATTTTTTATTGATTTTCATTCTTTTCTCACTTTAATTCTTCTGCTAGAATACTCATATTTTCTTCAAGATTTTCTAAATAAGTCTTGTCATTTTGTGGGTCTGCCTCCAAAGGATTTAGAGTTTTAAGACCAACACCTGTTGATTTGACAAGAGTTTCAGCTACTTTTGAAGAAGCGTTACTTTCTGTAAAAATCGTCTTAACCTTATAGGTTTTAACAAATTCCTGAATTTCTGTAAGTTGTCGTGGACTTGGTTCTTGTTCAGGAGAAATACCTGCAATACCAAGTTGATTGAGTCCAAATCGCTTAGCTAGATAAGAAAAGGCTGTATGTTGTGTTACAAAAGTTTTCTGACTCGCTTTTTCAAATTTAGGCTGGAATTTCTTAGTCAATTCCTGAGCTTTTTTGATAAAGGCTTGCGCATTTTTCTGGTAAGTTTCTTTGTGCTCACTATCCACCTCTGAAAGTTTATCAGCGATAATCTGAGCTTCTTCACCAGCTTTCTCAGGATCTAGCCATGTGTGAGGATCATACAATGTTTTTTCATCAACTCCATTACCTGCTTCCACATCTTCTAGCCCTGGAACGCGGTCTAATGTCATTCCTTCAGAAGCCTCTAAAACCTTAACTTTGGATTTTTTAAGATTGGGATCCAGACTTCCTGCCCAAGATTCGAGCGTATGAGAATGGTAAACAAAGACATCTGCATCATAGATGGCCGCGATATCATTTGCTGAAGGTTCAAAAGAGTGAATACCGCTACTTGACTGAATCATCCGAACATCATTCAAGTCACCAGATACTTCCTTGACCATAGCGTAGATAGGATAGAAACTTGTGACAATCTTCATCCCTTTTCCTGTTTGGCTTTCCTTTTGACCACAAGCACCTAAACACAAAAGAAAAATACTTAACAATACTAAAAATAAACTTTGTTTCTTCATGGATAACCCCTTAACTATTTAATTAACTGGTAAACATTCTACTCCTAAAAATTTAATCTGTCAAGCTATTTTTAGAAAAAAATTGAAAATTTCTTTCACATATAAAAATCTGCTGAGTTCTAATGACTCAACAGACTTTCACTTTATTATTCTATGGTAGAATGCTTATAACCATAAGTGAAGTAAATCATACTTCCTACTAACAATGCAACTAGGAAAGCAATCCATGTTTCCATATTATACTGCAACATAAAGGACAAACAAATGATAATCGATAAAATTGGTAACAGGGGGACCAATGGTGTTTTAAATTCTCCAGCTTTTGGCATTCCTTTTTCTTTCCGTAAGCGAATCAGCCCATAAGCCAGCATAATCAAGTAGGCTAGGGTACAAATATTTAAAAAGGCTGCAATACTAGCTAGTGGGAACATTCCTGCTGCTACTGCTGAAGCTAGACCTGTCAAGATAGTAGCATTTTTAGGTACCTTACTTGTCTGCGTCAATTCCTTAAAGGCGGCAGGCATCAATCCGTCACGCGCTAAACTGTATATCATACGCGATAGGGCATAAGTCATCGAAATACAAACTGTAATCAAGGTCAAGATAGCTACTAATGACACATAGTTGGCTGCCCAACTAATCCCAACACTACGAAGAGCAAAGGCAACGGCATCATCGACATTTAGATGACTATAGTGAACCACACCAGTCAAAACAAGAGTTACCAAAGCATAAAGAATAGTTACGATAGAAAGCGATAAGACAATCCCTCTCGGAATATTTTTTTGAGGAGTCTTGACTTCATCTACAGCCATAGAGATCGATTCAAATCCCAAAAATCCAAAGAACATTAAGGACGCACCAGCCATGATACCAGTACTAGCACCATAGATTTGTCCAAAACCATAAGGAGCAAAATTGCTCCAATTATCAAGCTTGATATGCCAAATTCCTACTAAAACAAAGAGGGCTAAAGCGGAAAATTTCAAAATAACTAAAATAGAATTAAAGCGTAAGGCTGCTTTAGCATTGAGTAAAACAAGCGAAGTCACCAAGACCAAGACAAGAATAGGCAATAAATCAACAAATGTCCCTGCTTGAGGATTAAAGGTCCCATTTAAAGCCTGAGGAAGGGCTATCCCGTATTGAGAGAGCAAGCCTTTAAAATAAGCTGCCCAACCCGAAGCTACGCCTGATATAGCTGTCATGAACTCCATCATGGTTAACCAACCAGCCAACCAGGCAGGGAATTCTCCTAAGATAGCATAGAGATAGCTGTAGGCACCACCTGTAGCAGGTACTCGTGAAGTAAATTCTGCAAAAAAGAGGGCTGATAATCCCACGCACAAGGCAGAAATGACGATTGAAATCACTAGGGCTGGACCAGCAAGCGTTGCAGCTGCAGTACCTGTAATTGTAAAGACACCTGTCCCTACCATGGCTCCGATACCCAGCAAAATCAAGTCCCATAACTTCAAATGCCTGTGCATCTCCGTTTTATCCAAACTAACATTTTTTGTTCTAAATATATTCATATTTCTCTCCAAAATAAAATGATGATTCTATTTTACCATAAATATAGGAGATTTGTGAATATTTATAAAATAATTTTCTAAAAAAATCTGACTACATATTGTAATCAGATTTCATCTATTCTAGTTCATTTCTTTAAAGGCTGCTTCTGCATCCGCGTTGCTGATAACACCAAATTGAATCTTTCCAATCTTGCCTTGGCTATCAATTAGGTATTCTGTAGGAATGCTTCGAATTTGATAAGCTTGGAAGGTTGTTGCTTTGGTATCATAAAGAACTGGGATATCCTTATAACCTTGATCTTGGAACCATTGTGGGAATTGCTCAACAGTTTTTTCGCCTTGAATTCCTGGTGCAATGACACTAAGAATTTCGAAATCGCGATCTGGTTTCGCAGCTAATTCCATCAACTCAGGCATACTTTTCTTACATGGACCACACCATGAAGCCCAAAACTTTAAGTAGACTTTTTTACCCTTATAATCAGACAACTTAACTTCTTTACCATCCATGGATTGCAAGGTAAAGTCTGGAGCCTCTTTCCCAACTGCTATTTGTTGTACAGGCGCTTGTTGCTGCTGTTTTGGGGCTTGTTGTGGTGCTTGACTCTTTTTAGTCTCTTCCTTACCACAGGCCATCAATACGACTAATGACAAGAGGCTTAAGCCAGCAAACATTACTTTTTTCATCTTTTTCTCCTTTATTCAAAAATTCCAGCTAGAACATTTACTTGTCCTAGTATTAACAAAATTCCCATTAAAATAATGAGGAAACCACCAATTTTCTTCAGTAGCATCATATGACGCTTGATTTTACTAAAATAAGGCATCACTACACCTGAAGCTAGAGCCAAGACCAAGAAAGGAATAGCCATCCCCAGAGTGTAAATAAGAGTATATATGGCTCCTTGCCAAGCCCCATTACCACCAGAAGCCGCAAGCGCTAAAACAGAACTCAAAACTGGACCAATACAAGGCGTCCAACCGAAGCTAAAGGTAATACCGAGTAAAAAGGCTGACCAATAACGATTGGCTTCTGATTTCTTAAAAGTTAAGCTTTTTTGAACCTCTAATTTCTTAAAATGAAAAATTTCCATCTGGTGAAGGCCTAAAATAATAATAATCGTACCCATGGTATAGCGAAACCAATTGGCATAGAGAATATTACCAAAGTAACCAGCACCAAATCCTAGAATAAAGAAAATGAGTGAAATACCTGCGATAAAGCAAAGTGTTCGAATCAAGCCTGACCAAGCAACTTTTCTACCAAACAAAGAAAAGCTTTTTGCACTTTCCTGATCATCCAGCAAAATTCCAGTATAAACTGGTAACAGAGGAAAAATACACGGAGAAAAGAAAGACAAGACCCCTGCTAGAAAAACGGAGATTGAAAATACTATCGTTTCCAATAATGAACCAACTTTCTTAAGATTTCTTATCTTATTGTACTATAATCACGTTTATTTGTATGATTTCTGCTACGCAAATTAAATTGGCCTGTATTTAAAAGATCTTTTCTGTCATCAGCTAATTCAGATTTTGCCCCCTATACACAAAAAAGCCTGTCACACAAGCTCAAATGCTTGATATGATAGGCTTTTTAAAGGCTGATTATTTAACAGCGTCTTTAAGAGCTTTACCAGCTTTGAATGCTGGAACTTTAGAAGCTGCAATTGTGATTTCTTTACCAGTTTGTGGGTTGCGACCTTTACGTGCAGCACGCTCACGAACTTCAAAGTTACCAAAACCGATCAATTGAACTTTTTCACCAGCTGCAAGGTAGTCAGCTACTGCTGCGAATACAGCTTCAACTGCTGCTGCTGAGTCTTTCTTAGTCAATTCTGTAGCTTCTGCTACTTTAGCGATCAAATCTTGTTTGTTTGCCATGTTAATGATTCCTCCAATTTAATTTCTAATTAACAACTATAATCATATCCTAAAATCTCTTATAGGTCAAGTTAAAAACGCTGTTTATTCGCATTTTCTTTATTTTTTTAGGAGTTTTTTAGGAATTGTAACGAATTAAAATAGCCCAAGCGTTTTCACCCGTGTGAGTTTGAATAATAGAACCTGTTTCCAATACTGAAATTGGCTTTTCAACATAAGGCTGCAAATTGTCTTTCATCTCTTTTGCCCAATCAGAACTACCAGAATATGAAATTCCAATCTCTGCTACAGAACGTTCAGAGAGTGATGTTATCAACTCATCCAACCATTTTTTAAAAGTTTTAGCGCCACGACCTTTAACCATTGGTTGCAATTCATGGTCCTTCATCTGCATGACAACACGGATATTGAGAAGTGAACTCAACAATCCAGTTACACGACCAATTCGTCCACCTTTTACTAGATTTTCTAGAGTAGAAACGCCAATATAGAGCTCCGTATGTTTTTTTACTTCTTCTACACGAGATAAAATTTCCGCCATCTCTTTGCCTTCTTGTGCCAATTTAGCAGCTTCGACAACTTGGAATTTTAAGGCTTGGTCAGTGAAGGAACTATCAATAACTGTCACGTCGGCAGTAGATAAGCTAGCACCTTGACGTGCAGCTTCAACCGTACCCGAAAGGGCATGGGACATATGAATAGTAAGAATCTGGCTACCATCCTTACACAGGTCTTCAAAAACTTCAGCGAAGACACCTACAGGTGGTTGACTTGTTTTCGGAAGGTTCTTACTTTCTTGCATCAACCGAAGAAATTTACCTTCTTCTTTCAAATCAGCATCCGAATAAACAACATTATCAATCATTACAGATAGTGGAACGAGCGTAATATCTAATTGCTTTACTAATTCTGGCTCAATAGTAACAGATGAATCGGTTACAATCTTAATTTTTGTCATAGTGTCAATCTTTCTATTTTAGGATTCAGATTGTTTTTCTTACTTTTAATTATATCAAAAAAAGATTAAAAATCCTAATGGAGTCAATCAAATTTTTCTTAAAAATTTGATATAATCAACTTATAAGAAAAGAGGTGTCCTATGATTAAAAAAATCTATCCCGTTTTAACCATTTTACTAGGTGCTGGCATTTATGCTTTTGGTCTAACCTATTTTGTAATTCCCCACCATCTCTTCGAAGGAGGGGCGACAGGCATTACCCTCATTACCTTTTATCTTTTTAAAATCCCTGTCTCTCTTATGAACCTATTGATTAATATCCCCCTTTTCATTCTAGCTTGGAAAATATTTGGAGCAAAATCTCTCTATTCTAGTTTACTTGGAACCTTGGCTCTATCTACCTGGTTAGCTTTTTTTGAGCGTATTCCCCTTCATATTGACCTTCAAGGTGATTTACTAATTACTGCCCTTATATCTGGAATTCTATTAGGAATTGGTCTTGGAATTATCTTTAACGCTGGAGGTACAACGGGTGGAACAGATATTCTAGCCCGTATCCTCAACAAATACACTCATTTCTCCATGGGTAAACTGCTTTTTATCTTAGATTTTTGTATTCTCATGCTCATTCTCCTTATTTTTAAGGATTTGAGATTGGTTACTTACACTCTGCTCTTTACTTTCATTGTATCCCGAGTGATTGATTTGATTGGAGAAGGAGGATACGCAGGTAAAGGATTTATGATTATTACCAAACGTCCTGACCAACTTGCTAAGGCTATTAATGATGACCTAGGAAGAGGTGTTACTTTTATCTCGGGGCAAGGCTACTATAGTCAAAAAGATTTGAAAATTATCTACTGTATTGTCGGAAGAAATGAAATTGTTAAAATGAAGGAAATGATTCATCGAATCGATCCTCAAGCCTTTATAACTATTACAGAAGCCCACGAAATCCTAGGAGAAGGCTTTACCTTTGAAAAAGAATAAAAAGAGGTAGTGTAGTGACCTCAAAAGTTAGACTAAATCATCTATCTTTCAGGTCACAGACAACCTCTTTTTGTTTACTTATACTCTTATACTCTTCGAAAATCAAATTCAAACCACGTCAGCGTCGCCTTGCCGTACTCAAGTACAGCCTGCGGCTAGTTTCCTAGTTTGCTCTTTGATTTTCATTGAGTATTAAGACCAATTCCTAGCTACTTCTTCATCAGCCTTTAACTGCTCCACTAATTGGTCAACAGAATCAAATTTTGTCATATCGCGAATGCGATCAAGCCAATAAACCATGACGGTCTCGCCATAAATATCTTGATTAAAATCAAAAATATTGACTTCAAAACGTGCTTCTTCTCCATCAAAGGTCTCATTTTTCCCGACACTAGCCATAGCACGATACTTCTGCCTTTGAATCTCAACATCAACGACATAAACACCATCTGCTGGCATATAAGTACGGTCTAAAAGCACCAAATTAGCTGTCGGATAACCAATCGTACGACCACGAGCATTACCATGAACCACCATGCCTCTTGATGGAAGCGGTGCCCCCAAAAGTTCTCCTGCTTCTTTCACATTTCCGTCTAAAATATCTTGACGGATACGTGTTGAACTAATCTTTCCTTTCTCATCTTCTACAGGTGGGACAATAATGACTTCTCCATCAAAGTAATCCTTTAAATCTTCTGCTGTTTTTTTGTCAGAACCAAATGTATAATCAAAACCTGCAACAATAATTTTGGCATTCATAGCCTTGATATAAGTTGCAAAAAATTCTTCTGCTGTGAGACTAGCGAATTGACTATTAAAATCAAGGAGATATAATTCTTCTACACCTTCACGCTTTAATTTTCTCTCACGTTCAGCAGGGTTCAAAATATGTAAAAATAGGTCAGGATGATAAGGCTCTAAAGCAATCTTTGGAGATTCATTAAAGGTCATAACGACGATAGGCAATAAATCCTTTCTCGCAGCCTTATTGGCAACACGAAATAATTCTTGATGCCCCTTATGTATACCATCAAAATAGCCGAGAACAACGACTGAATCAGATGGTGTGCCAATATCTTTTTGGTTTTTTATAGGAATAGTAATAATCATAAAATAATTATATCATAGTGATAGCTATTTCTGGAACAGAAAATCTGAAATGTCATTTTTTTCACCTGAAGTGTACTATTTTAGAAGAATTTTGTTTTTGATACTCTTCGAAAATCTCTTCAAACCACGTCAGCGTCTCCTTACCGTACTCAAGTACAGCTTGCGGCTAGCTTCCTAGTTTGCTCTTTGATTTTCATTGAGTATGAAATCATAATAAAGAACAAGAGATTGAGATAAGAATCTTAAAATCAGAAAAACACATCATATCAGCTAGTTAAAACTTGATACAATGCGTTTTATTATAAAAAGATCTACTGGATTTTTTATCAAAATAAACTTCCAGTAGCCTTTTCACTTTTTACTAATAAGTTCCTTCTTCGCCTTGGCTAGTCAAGATAACAGGTCCATCTTTCGTAATGACAAATTGGTGTTCATACTGACATGACAATCCACCATCAATGGTCTTATGCGCCCAACCAGTCTTCATATCTGTATCGATTTCCCAGTCACCTGTATTGATCATCGGTTCAATAGTCAAGACCATTCCTTCACGGAGACGAAGCCCACGACCAGCAATGCCATAGTTAGGAACCATTGGTTCTTCGTGCATAGTTGGGCCAACACCATGACCAACCAAATCACGCACTACACCGTAACCACGACTTTCAGCGTATTCTTGAATGGCTGCACCGATATCACCAATGCGATTTCCAACAACAGCTTGCTCGATTCCCTTGTACATAGCTTCTTTGGTTACATCCATCAAGTTTTTCACTTCTTCGGACGGTGTACCAACAGCATAAGCCCAACATGAGTCTGCTAGACCACCAGAGTAGCTCTGAGTGTATTTTTTCATCTGCTCCACATTGTTGAAGTTTAATTTTGAGACATTCAGGTCAGATTTAGCAATTGGGCCTCCCAAAACCATATCAACTTTGAGCAAATCACCATCTTTCAAGATATAATGACGAGGGAAAGCATGAGCTACTTCATCATTAAGAGAGCAGCAAGTAGCATAAGGATAGTCCATCATTGCACCGTCAACCCCAATTTGAAGCGGAAGGAAATTTTCTTCCTTACAACGACGGCGAACATACTCTTCTACTTGCCACATATCTAGGCCAGGCTTAATCAAATCACGTAAGCCGATATGAATACTTGCTAGAAAATCACCGGCCTTATCCATAGCTTCGATTTCACGAGCTGATTTTAATGTTATCATTTTTTCTCCTAGTTTCTAATTAATTTTAACAGTCACATTTGCTTTTGAAACAATCTGATGACCATGATAAATATCATAATCAATAATAGCTGATCGTCTAGTATGGTGAATAATACGTGCTTGAATGCGCAATATATCATCTATCTGAACAGCCTGCAAAAAGTAGATCAGCATCTGCTCGATAATGAGATTGCGACCACTATTAACAACTAAATCTTGGGTCATGTGGGTCAGAATTTCTGCCAATACACCATTAGCCAAAACTCCATTTTTTTCTAGCATAAAGGGTTCCACTGTAATGACTACTTCATCATGGTGATAAGAAAGCTTTTGTCCAATCTGCTCAGAAAAAGTTGGTAAAGCAGAAACTTGAGAACGGCTCATCTTCTCCATGACATCTCGTCTAGTTACAACGCCAAGCAAAGTTTGATTGCTTCGAACAACTGGTACCATTTCAAAGTCTTCGGCAATCATCCGTTGACTCACATTGGCGATATTTGTCGATAATCCAACCCAAAATAGACTACGAGACATGACCTTATCAATTGTAGTACTTGGTGATTTATCGCCCGCATCTCTCATAGTTACAACTCCAACGACAACCTGATGTTGGTTAATAACTGGAAAACGACTGCTTCGATTCTTACGTACTAAGTCCAAATAATCTTTGACTGTGTCAGTCTCTCTCAGAAAACCATATTCATGACTTGGACGATAAAGCTTCTCAACTGTCAAAATATCAGTCTTGATTTGAACATTTGACAAGGCTTTATTGATCATGGTTGCAACGGTAAAGGTATCATGCTTACTTCTTAGAACAGGAATCCCTTTTTGATTGGCCAGTTTTAGTACATCATCATGGACCTGAAATCCACCTGTAACTAGAACTGCATTTTCATTTTCCAAGGCTAACAACTGAATACGGGTTCGGTCTCCGACAATCAAGAGTCCCCCATCATGAAGATAAGATAAGATATTTTGCTCAGTCATAGCACCGATTGAGAACTTACTAAATTCTCTCTCTAAACCTTCTTGCCCAGCCAGAACCTCAGAAGAAGTTACTTCTGCAATTTCTGCAAATGTTAATCTTTCGATAGCAACTTTCTGTGATTTAACGCGGATAGTACCACTTCTTGGACGAGTCTCTACAATTCCACGATTTTCAGCTTCCTTGATAGCGCGATAGGCCGTTCCATCACTGACTCCCAGATGATTGGAAATACTACGAACACTGACCCTTTTACCTACTGGTAATTCCTCCAAATAACTTAGAATTTCCTGATGCTTACTCATTGAATTCTCCTTTTACATACCGAAATTCAAGATAATCTCGCATTTTTCTTGTGTAGCGATCACTTCCCTTAAACTGACGAAACAAACTAAATCCAGACTTAAGAGCAACCTTTTGGCTAGCTTCGTTTTCAAGATGGGTTATAATGGATAATTGTTTTAAGTCAAATTCTTCAAAAGAAAGTTGGCAAAGTTTTTTTACAACTTCTGTCATAAATCCTTTTGACCAAGCATCTTTTCTCAAAAAATAGCCAAGCTCTGCTTCTTTTTTGATTTCATCTAACTTCTCAAATTTAATAGAACCAATCATTTGTTGATTTTTCTGGTCACAAATTGCCCACACTCCCAAAGGGGACTTCATAAAGTAATTAGCCAGTGCATACTGGCTTTCTTCTAGACTTGCCTGCATTGGAAAAATAAATTGAAGATTTTCTGGATTTGAAGCTATCTCATGAAAGTCCTGACTATCACTAAAAAAGAAAGGACGCAAATACAAGCGATCCGTTTCAAAAAAAGAAAACATTGCTAATTTGGTCCAAATATTCATAAACACCTCTACGGTTTAATCCTCAACAAGTGTAATATCCGCTCCTAGATTACGTAATTTTTCGATAATATCAGAATAACCACGTAAGATAAACTCGATATTGGTAATTTCAGTTTGTCCCTCGGCCATCAAACCAGCAATAACTAAAGCTGCACCAGCTCTTAAGTCAGTCGCTTTAACACTTGCCCCACTCAAACCACGACCACCTGTATATAAAATGTGACCATTTGTTGTTGATATAGCTGCGTCCATCTTAGCTAATTCAAAAACATGGTTTACACGTTTTTCATAAATCGTATCAACAATTGTACCACGACCATTAGCTGTTAGCAACAGAGGGGTAATCGGTTGTTGCAAATCAGTTGCAAAGCCTGGGTAAGGAGCTGTCTTAATATTGATTGCTTTCAAATTAGACTGTTCTTCGACAAAAATACTGTCTTCAGATACAGTCATTCTCACTCCCATCTCTTCCAACTTAGCGATGAATCCTTCTAGGTGTTCGTAAAGAACATTATTTATACGAATCCCCTTACCCACTGCAGCAGCCAAGGAAATATATGTCCCTGCTTCAATACGGTCTGGAATTACCTGATGATGTGTTCCATGCAAGCTTTCAACTCCATCAATAATGATAATATTGGTTCCAGCACCACGGATATGGGCACCCATATTATTCAAGAGAGTAGCAACATCAATAATCTCAGGTTCACGGGCTGCATTTTCAATAATGGTACGCCCATTTGCTTTAACCGCAGCAATCATCGTATTAATCGTCGCTCCGACACTAACCGTATCCATGTAGATACTTGCGCCGTGAAGTCCTGTATCTTTGGCAGATAACTTCATGTTATCTCCCTCGTAGCTAACAGTTGCACCCATAGCTTCAAATGCCTTAAGGTGTAGGTCAATCGGACGAGGACCAAGATCACATCCACCAGGCAAGCCAACTGTTGCTTCACCAAAGCGACCTAAAAGACTTCCATAAAAATAATAAGATGCACGAAGACTATTGATTTTCCCATAAGGCATTGGAATATTTTGAACACCTCTTGGATCAATCTCTAACACATCGTCATAACGCTTAACCGTAGCCCCCATTAACTCCATGATTTCGACAAGACTAGCAACATCGGAAATATCTGGCACACAATCCAAAGTTACAACATCATCTGCCAAAATAATAGCTGGAATCAAAGCTACTACACTATTTTTTGCGCCACTAATGGTAATCTCACCTTGCAGGGGCAAGCCACCATTGATAACAATTTTTCTCATTTTAAATTTTTAATACTCTTTCAAAATTTCTAAAAAGGTCCTACATTAAAGTATATCATAAATTCACCCTTTTTTCCATCATTTTCAATTATATGGCTGAATCGTATTTGTTGGTAGCTGAGCTTTCTTAAAAAGTTTTGCCCCCTGAACACAAAAATAGCCCTTCGGATAAAATCCGAGGGACTTAAAACGTTGTTAAACCAACGGCCGAACTTTTGAATTTCAAGGTTCGGGATAAAATAGTTCACTGAACTATTTTATTTTTTAAGGTTGTAGAATGATTTCAATCCACGGTATTCAGCTACTTCACCAAGTTGGTCTTCGATGCGAAGCAATTGGTTGTATTTAGCGATACGGTCTGTACGTGAAAGTGAACCAGTCTTGATTTGTCCTGCGTTAGTTGCAACTGCGATGTCAGCGATTGTTGAATCTTCAGTTTCACCTGAACGGTGTGATACAACGGCAGTGTAACCAGCTTCTTTAGCCATTTCGATAGCTTCAAAAGTTTCAGTAAGAGTACCGATTTGGTTAACTTTGATAAGGATTGAGTTAGCAGCACCTTCTTGGATACCACGTGCAAGGTAGTCAGTGTTTGTTACGAAGAAGTCGTCACCAACAAGTTGTACTTTCTTACCAAGACGTTCAGTAAGAGCTTTCCAACCATCCCAGTCGTTTTCATCCATACCATCTTCGATAGTGATGATTGGGTATTTGTTAACCAATTCTTCAAGGTAGTCGATTTGTTCTGCAGATGTACGAACAGCAGCGCCTTCACCTTCAAATTTAGTGTAGTCGTAAACTTTACGTTCTTTATCGTAGAATTCTGATGAAGCACAGTCAAATCCGATAAATACGTCTTTACCTGGAACATATCCAGCAGCTTCGATCGCAGCAAGGATAGTTTCAACACCGTCTTCAGTTCCTTCGAAACGAGGAGCGAATCCACCTTCGTCACCTACGGCAGTTTCCAAACCACGTGATTTAAGGATTTTCTTAAGAGCGTGGAAGATTTCAGCACCGTAACGAAGAGCTTCTTTGAATGTTGGCGCACCAACTGGCAAGATCATGAACTCTTGGAAAGCGATTGGAGCGTCAGAGTGAGAACCACCGTTGATGATGTTCATCATTGGAGTTGGAAGAACTTTAGTATTGAATCCACCAAGGTAGCTGTAAAGTGGGATTTCAAGGTAGTCAGCAGCAGCACGAGCTACAGCGATAGACACACCAAGGATTGCGTTCGCACCCAATTTACCTTTGTTAGGAGTACCGTCAAGTGCGATCATAGCACGGTCGATAGCTTGTTGATCACGTACATCGTAGCCGATAATAGCTTCAGCAATAATGTTGTTTACGTTGTCAACAGCTTTTTGTGTACCAAGACCACCGTAACGAGATTTGTCACCGTCGCGAAGTTCAACTGCTTCGTGTTCACCAGTAGAAGCTCCTGATGGAACCATACCACGTCCGAAAGCACCTGATTCAGTGTAAACTTCTACTTCAAGTGTTGGGTTACCGCGTGAGTCTAGGACTTCGCGAGCGTAAACATCAGTAATAATTGACATTTTTTACTCTCCTTATGAGTTAAATTTTTTACACCTCTATAATACCTTAAAACCCCTCCTTTTTCAAGAAAAAACGTTATCTTTGTGCAAATTTTCCTTAACTTTATAAAGTAATCGCTTTCTTTTGTCTGTTTTATTCTAACTTTTATGATATACTGTTTTCATGACAGATTTATCAAAACAATTACTTGAAAAAGCTCATGGTGGAGCAAAATTAAATCCAGATGAGCAAAGACGTTACCTTGGTACTTTTGAGGAAAGAGTCCTTGGATATGCAGATATTGACACGGCAAATAGCTCTCAGCTAGAAAAAGGCTTTTTATCTATTTTAGAAACCCTTCAGGAAAAAGCAGAACCTCTATTTGTGAAAATTTCACCAACTATCGAATTTGACAAGCAAGTTTTCTACTTGAAGGAAGCAAAAGAAACCAATAGTCAAGCTACCATAGTATCTGAAGAACACACTTCTTCTCCTTTTGGACTGATTATCCATACCGACACACCAGTACAAGTAGAAGAAAAAGACCTTCGACTTGCTTTTCCAAATCTTTGGGAAGGTAAAAAGGAAGAACCTGCCAAAACATCCATCTGGAAGAAATGGTTTGGCTAAATCTTAGGCGTATTTAATAAACGCCCAATATTGGCAGCCGTGTGCTCCAGATAGACACTGGCATTGTTCAAACTATCTTCTAGTGGTTCACTTTTCTCCAAAATAGAAAAGGCAGCTTGGATATTTTCAAATGGTAGGGAAGGTAAATCTTCAGCGAGACTACCGCAAATAGCAATAACAGGAACTCCAACAGGGGTTCTTTTTGCTACTCCTATAGGCGCTTTCCCTGCTAAACTTTGACGATCTAGTCTCCCTTCTCCAACAACAACCAAGTCAGCATCTGAAACTTTCTTATCAAAGTCAATCAAATCTAAACAGGTGTCAATTCCAGATACGATACTTGCTTGAGCAAAGGCACACAAACCGCCAGCAATACCTCCACCAGCTCCTGCTCCTTTAAGTTGCAATGTTGCAGGTGAGACTTTTTCATAAAAATCTTTGATTGCCTGATCTACGATCTCAAACGTATTGGGATGTAAACCTTTTTGCTTGCCAAACGTGTAAGTTGCACCTTGATGCCCACATATGGGACTAACGACATCTGCTAAAATACGAATGTGAACATCTTCAGGAATTTCATAGCAATCTTCTGTTGCAACAGAAGCTAAGTTTAGTAAGGATTGACCACCAGCGTGCAAGATATTTCCATTCGTATCATAAAATTGATAACCTAAACCAGCAGCAATCCCCAGTCCTCCATCATTACTGGCCGTACCACCAACGCCAATATAGATTTCTTTAATCCCTTTAGCAATTAGATGACGAACCAACTCTCCAATACCACAAGTTTGGATTTGAAGTGGATTTCGTTTCTCTAGCGGAATTTTTCCAAGGCCAACCAAATCAGCAACTTCGAATAATGCCAGTTTCCCTTTTTGAAAATAGCGCATGGCTACTTTGGGGCCAAAAGGTCCTGTCACTTGGAGGCATTTTTCCTCAAGTTCAAGAGAATGTCGGATAGCATCTACAGTGCCTTCTCCTCCATCACCAACAGGGCAGAGGAGACAGTCTACATCTGCTATTGATTGTTGGAAGCCTCTTTTAATAGCTTCAGCTACCTGCTCAGCGGTCAAACTTTCCTTAAACGAATCTGGTGCAATTACAATCTTCATGTTTTCCCTCATTCTAAAAAGTCAATCAAAGGAAGAACTTCTAAAAAATCCCTCTTATCAACATGATTTGGTATTTCTTTTTTCAGCACTTCTTTAGCACAAAAAGCAATTCCTAGTCCTGCTGATTTTAACATTAATAAGTCATTAGCCCCATCACCGATTGCAACTGTTCTTTCTTTGGGGAGTTTGAATTCCTTTCTCCATTTTTCCAGAGTTGCTTGTTTGACTTCAGGGCTTATAATTGCTCCAACTAATTTTCCTGTTAAAAAACCTTCTTTGACTTCAAGTTGATTGGCAGAAAAATAGGCAATGCCAAGGGATTTAGCTAGTGTCTCAACTATTGGTGTAAAGCCACCAGATACCAGACCAACTAGGATGCCATTCTGTTGGAGAATAGAAACGAATTCCTGGGCATTTGGCGATAGATGAATGGAGTTGAAGACTTTCTCAAAGACCGAATCAGGTAAGCCTTTTAACAAAGCTACTCTCTCTCGTAAACTCGTTTCAAAATTCAACTCTCCTCGCATTGCCTGACTTGTAAGCTGCGCAATTTCCTCCTCACAACCTACCTCTCTTCCCAACAAATCAATCACTTCTTCTAGGATTAAGGTGCCGTCAACATCCATGACACACAAGCCTTTTACTTGAGACATCAGTTCTCCTCTCTAAATAGCCTAAAAGAGGCTGGGACAAAAAGATTTTGACTTTAGGTATTCTTTATTATAAATTTTTAAAATTGATAGATTAGACAAAAAAGCGAACAAGATCGAATTTTGAATGTCAGATAACTCGTTTTGTTCGCTTTTTATATTTAAGGTTAGACTTTTGTCCCAGACTCTTTATCTATTAATTAACTAAACTATGATACAAGTCTAAGTATGATTTGCAGGCTGTATCCCATGAGAAATCACATTCCATAGCTTGTTTTTGTAAGTTTCTCCAAACGTCAGGATGGTTCCTATACAAATCCAATGCTGTTTGGAAAGTCCAATTTAACCAATAAGGAGATAGATTGTCAAAGCTAAAGCCAGTACCGCTTCCTTCAATTGGATTAAAGGCTCGAACAGTATCTCGCAAGCCCCCAACTTCATGGACCAATGGCAAGGTTCCATAACGCATCGCCATCATTTGAGACAAGCCACATGGTTCAAAACGACTTGGCATGAGGAAGAGGTCACAAGCAGCGTAGATTTCTTGAGCAAGTTTGACATCAAAAGTGATATTGGCTGATAGCTTGTCTGGATAAACTTGAGCAAACCATGAGAAAGCCTCTTCAAAGGATGGATCACCAGTTCCTAAAAGAACAATCTGAACATCATTTTGCAAGATATGGTGCAGACTTTCCACCACGACATCAAAACCTTTTTGACGTGTCAAACGAGAAACAATTCCCACCAGTGGAACGTCAGCTCTAACTGGCAAGCCAACTCGCTCTTGCAATTTTGCCTTATTTCGTGCTTTTCCAGACAAATCTTCCTGATTGAAATGGTAATCTAAAAGAGCATCCGTTTGAGGATTATACAGGTCGGCATCAATCCCATTCACGATACCAGATACCTTGCCAGATTCCATTCGAAGAATCTGATCCAAGTTACAACCGAACTGACTGGTCATAATTTCATGAGCATAGCTAGGCGAAACAGTTGAAACACGGTCAGCATAGAGAATACCTGCCTTCATCCAGTTCAGACAGTTGTTCCAGCGAAGGGTACCATCAGCATAACGTTCAAAGCCAACTCCAAACAAATCCCATAACATTCCTTCTGAGAATTGTCCTTGGAATTCCAAATTATGAATGGTTAAAACAGTTTTAATTCCTTGATAAGCTTGAATCCAACGGTATTTTTCCTTTAACAAGAATGGTATCATGGCTGTATGGTAATCATGAACATGGAGAAGGTCAGGGATAAAGTCAATTCTTTCCATAGCCTCAATAGCAGAGAGTTGGAAAAAGGCAAAGCGTTCTCCGTCGTCAAAATCACCGTAAACATGGCCACGGAAGAAATAATATTGGTTGTCAATAAAGTAGA
This sequence comes from uncultured bacterium, assembly GCA_963519555.1. Taxonomy (GTDB): domain Bacteria; phylum Bacillota; class Bacilli; order Lactobacillales; family Streptococcaceae; genus Streptococcus. The sequence goes on along the minus strand of CAUQNI010000010.1, from coordinate 47,360 downwards.
AGGTCACACCATTTAGTACTGTTTTCTTAATTCCACAGTACTGTCTGCGCCAACCAACATTTACCTCAAAATGAAGAACATCTTCAATCTGATTTCCAAATTTAGCCTCTACCATGTCATAGTAGGGTAAAATTACTGCCACTTCATGTCCCGCTTTTACTAGTGATTTAGGAAGAGCGCCAATGACGTCTCCCAAACCACCTGTTTTTGAAAAGGGGGCACCCTCTGCTGCTACAAATAAAATTTTCATGAATGAATATCCTCTGTTACTTTAGCACCTTTCTTAACGACAACTGGATGTTCTGCAGTGCCTCGAATCACAACACCATCCGCAACTTCAACACCCTTATCCAAGATAGCGTATTCTACCTGAGCTCCTTCTCCAATAACAACACGAGGGAAAAGTAAGCTATCTTTAACCAAGCTGTCCTTATGTACATGAATATTACGTGATAGAACGGAATTAGCTACTTGACCTTCAATGATACTACCAGAAGCAAACTGAGAATTGCTTACCTTGGATGTGTTAGCGTAGTAAGTTGGTTCTTCATTCTTAACCTTTGTATAAATCTTTTGATTTGGTGAGAAGAGAGAATAGAATTTTTGCGATTCAAGCATATCGATATTCGCTTGATAGTAAGACTCTACAGAGTGAATATTTGCCAGATAACCTGTATACTCGTAGGCAAAAGCACCTTCTTTTGCTGCCAAATCACGTAAAACATAACGTAACTTCTCTGGGTGTTCTTTTTTAGCTTCTTCTTCCAAGCGTTCAATCAACCACGGTGTATCCACTACAAAAATATCTGTAGACATATTGAATATTTCTTCTGTTGATTTTCTATCAAATAGCTTGTGAGAACGAACATGGTCTGTTTCATCCACTTCTAAGATTGCATTTACTTCTGAAATATCTTTCTTAGCTAGTTTTTTATAAACTACAGTGATAGGTCCTTTTGTTGTACTATGTAGGTGGAAAACTTGGTTCAAATCAATGTTAATCAAAACATCACAGTTGAGTGATACTGTTTGGTTTGACCCAGAACGTTTTAAATAAGTGAGTAGCTGTTGGTAATATTCTTTTCCTACGGTACTACTCTCAACGCGTGTATTATAAATCCCTAGATAATAGTGGCTAAGAAGAGTTGACAACCCCCACTCACGCCCTGAACGGATATGGTCAAAAACAGAACTAATATTATCCTGCTGAAAAATACCAAAAACACTGCGAACACCAGCATTGGCAAGACTTGAGAGCGGGAAGTCAATTAAACGATATTTACCACCAAATGGTAAACTAGCTACTGGACGGTGGTCTGTCAATGTTGACATGTCATGAAAACCAACTGTGTTTCCTAAAATGGCAGAATATTTATCAATCTTCATCTGTTGCTACCCCCACTACTTCATTATATCCTACAACTTGTACTTCTTCTGTTCCATCAATTTCGACACCATCAGAAATAACTGCACCTTCACCAATAATAGCACGTTTGATTTTAGCTCCGTGTCCAATAATGGCTCCACTCATGATAACTGAATCTACTACTTCTGCCCCTTCACGAACTTGCGCCCCTGTTGAAAGGATAGAATGTTTAACAGTTCCATCTACGAAACAGCCATCGACAACCAAAGAATCTTCAACATGTGCATTTGCACCAAGGAAGTTTGGCGGTGAAATCAAGTTTCTTGAGTAAATCTTCCATTGACGGTTACGGCTATCCAAGGCATTCTCTGGAGAAATGTACTCCATGTTGGCTTCCCAAAGCGACTCAATAGTACCAACGTCTTTCCAATACCCATTAAACTCGTAGGCATAGACACTTTCACCTGACTCAAGGTAATTTGGAATGACATTTTTACCGAAGTCTGACATATCGACATTGCTCTTTTCAGCAGCGACTAACATATTGCGGAGACGTTGCCAATCAAAAATGTAAATCCCCATAGAAGCCTTTGTAGATTTAGGTTGAGCTGGTTTTTCTTCAAACTCCACAATACGATTGTTAGCATCGGTATTCATGATACCAAAACGACTGGCTTCTTTAAGAGGAACATCAAGAACAGCTACTGTCAGGCTGGCATTATTATCCTTGTGAGACTGGAGCATGGCATCATAATCCATCTTATAGATATGGTCACCCGAAAGAATTAAAACATACTCTGGATTGACACTATCGATATAGTCGATATTTTGATAAATAGCGTGACTAGTTCCTTCAAACCAACGATTTCCTTCACTTGCAGAATAAGGTTGAAGAATCGAAACACCAGAATTAATACCATCTAGGCCCCAACTTGAACCATTCCCGATATGATTGTTAAGAGCAAGTGGTTGATACTGGGTGATGACTCCAACATTGTGAATGCCTGAGTTGGCACAGTTTGAGAGAGCAAAGTCAATGATACGGTAGCGCCCACCAAATTGCACAGCGGGTTTTGCGATGCTTTGAGTGAGTTTACCGAGACGAGTTCCTTGCCCACCAGCAAGAATCAAAGCTAACATTTCATTCTTCATTTTCTACTCCTTTTTGGTTTTTACTTATGACAGTTTTAGTAGTTTTCAAGCGACGCTTGATTTTCCATACACTAGCTCCCATAGCAGGTAAGGTAAAGGTCAAGGTTTGCTCATAATCTTTCCATAGTCCTTCTTGCGTTTGAACAGTTTGATTATGCTCTTTCCAGACACCTCCCCACTCTTCTAACTCAGTATTCCAAACTTCTTCATAAATCCCTGCGACAGGCAGTCCAATTGTAAAATCTTTTCGTTCAACAGGTGCCATGTTAAAGACGCAGACTAGCATATCGTCCTTCTTCCCCTTACGGATGAAGGAAAGGACACTCTGGTCTCGATTATCCGCATCGATAATTTCAATACCATCATAGCTATTATCGATTTCCCACAGACAGCGATGGTCTTTGTAGAATTGATTAAGCTGAGAAGTGAAATACTTCATCTTAGCATTCATTGGGTCTTCTAGATTAGACCATTCCAACTGTTCTTCAGATTTCCATTCTAGGAATTGCCCATATTCACTACCCATGAAGAGTAATTTCTTACCAGGGTGACAAATTTGATAAGTGTAGAGATTGCGCAAGCCTGCGAATTGATTGTAACGATCTCCCCACATCTTATGCATCATACTCTTCTTACCATGAACCACTTCATCATGCGAGAATGGTAAGAGATAATTCTCTTTAAAGACATACATAAAGCTGAAAGTCACCAGATTAAAGTCGTATTTACGATAGATAGGATCTTCTTCGTAGAATCGGAGGATATCATTCATCCAACCCATATTCCATTTATAGTCAAACCCAAGACCATCTGAATCCTTGGTGTCAGTAATCTGAGTAGCTGATGAACTTTCCTCAGCTATCATCATAACATCTGGATGAACTTGTTTAATGACATCATTCAAGCGTTGAAGGAAATAATAACCCTCATAGTTGAGATTACCACCATCCTTGTTTGGCGTCCATGGTGCATCATCATAATCAAGATAGAGCATATTACTAACTGCATCCACGCGAATACCGTCCAAATGGTAAAAGTCAATCCAAAACTTAATACTAGAAATCAAGAAAGACTGGACTTCATTCTTTCCAAGGTCAAAATTGAGTGCTCCCCAACCATAGTTATGAGCCTTATTATGGTCTTGGTATTCAAAAGTCGGTGTTCCATCATAATAGGCCAAGGCATCATCATTAATAGTAAAGTGACCAGGTACCCAGTCTACAATGACTCCAATATTGTTTAAGTGACATTCCTCAACAAAATCTTGAAACTCTTCAGGACGACCATAAGCATGCTCTAAAGCAAAGTAACCCATAAGCTGATAACCCCAACTCAAACCTAGTGGGTGGGACATTAAAGGCATAAACTCAATATGAGTATAATTCATCTCAACCAAGTAAGGAATGAGTTCATCTTTCAGTTGACCAAAACTATAGGGACTGCCATCAGGATTTCTCTTCCACGATCCAGCATGAACTTCGTAAATATTAACAGGACGCTCTTCAAAGCTCAAGCGTTTTCTACGCGCTAACCAGAGTCCATCCTTCCATTTTTTCTCTGGAATCTCTGTTAAAATCGCTCCAGTACCAGGTCGTGCCTCATATCGAACGGCCAAAGGATCAATCTTCATCAGCTGATGACCATTTGCACGTGTAATATTGTACTTATAAATTTGGCCTTCTTGAGCAAGACTGGTAAAAACTTCCCAGACTCCAAATTCATTCCGTTCCATCGGAATTTGATTTTCTACCCAATTGGTGAAATCCCCTACCAAGTGAACTGCCTGAGCATTGGGTGCCCAAACACGGAAAGTATAGCCAGACTCACCATCTTTTTCTTCCCTATGCGCTCCCAGATAATGCTGGAGGTGAAAATTCTCACCTGTCATAAAAGTTTCTAAAGCTTTTTTCTTATCCATATACCCTCCTATCTTTTGTAAGCGTTTTCTATAGTTTTATTATACTATCTTTTTAGATAAGATTCAAGTAAATTACTATATTTGCTAAAAATTCTTTTGAAAGTCTTCAATAAATTAACTTATTTCTTCACTTATAAGTCAGGAATTTTTCAGAAACGCTTTGAAAACGAATTGTTTTTTTACAATACTACCATAAAGTTCGTTATTTTACTAACAAAAAAATAATTTTAAGTAAAAAAATAAACCAGGAAATAAATTTCCTGATTTTATTGTTTTTAAAAGATAAACTACTGCAAATGAATTTAAATTGTAAAATTCTACAAAACTTTAAAGACGCTGGCGCTAACGCCACCAACCGTGTCTTTATCAGCTAAATGGCTATTGGTCACCAACAGTTCTAGATTTCCAGCATTTTCAAACTGGAAGTCTTGCCCTTTAGCATTAAAGACAACCAATAAGTGTTCTTCCCCGTGAATTTCATAAACAATCCAACCACTATGCTCATTTGCTGAATGAACAAAGACATGATGGTAAATTTCTTCATAAGTAGGGTAAGAAAAGGCACTGGTTTCTGTCTTCAATCGAATCATCTGACGGATAAAGTCAATACTGTCTTGACGCTCATTGATCAAGTCCCAGTTTACTTGGTTCACACTGTCTGGAGCATTATAGCTATTCATGGCACGCTCTCTATCATCATGGGTCAACTCACCATTTTCACCAGTTGCAACCAGTTTGGTACGACCAAATTCTTGACCGATTTCCATAAAGGCCATCCCTTGCATGAGCAGATTCATGGCTGTGGCTGTCTCAACCTTACGCATGATTTGTTCTGAACTTTGGTCTGGATGAAGGGTTGCCAATAAATCGTGAAGATTGTAATTGTCATGAGCCTCTACATAGTTAAGCACCTGATTCGGATGTGTATAGGTTCCTAATTCACGACTTCCTAAGATTGCTTTGGCTAAAATTGGCTCTGTTGCAGCACCACTGACAAAGCCTGACTTGATAGCACCGTAGACTTCTCCCCCTTTGACAGCATCGCGCTGATTGTCATTAAAGAAACCAATATTTGGCATCTGATAGGCATTGTCTTTCTTAGCCTTATCATAAGGGGCAAGACCTGTTCCCATATCCCATCCTTCTCCATAGAGGATAATGTTTGGATCGATTTCATCCAAGCTCTGGCGAATCATCTGCATGGTCTTAACATCATGAATCCCCATCAAGTCAAAACGGAAGCCGTCAATATTGTATTCCTGCACCCAGTATAGAAGAGAATCAATCATATACTTGCGGAACATTTCGTGTTCACTGGCAGTTTCATTTCCAACACCCGTTCCATTCTGGAAGGTACCGTCTGAATTCATACGATAATAATAATCAGGAACAGTTGTTTGGAAAGGTGCATCAACAACTGAGAAGGTATGGTTATAGACCACATCCATAATGACACCAATACCTGCATCATGATAAGCTTGAACCATGCTCTTCAAATCACGAATAACCTGAGCTGGATCATCTGGATTGGTTGAAAGGCTCGTTTCTGGTGCGTTATAGTTTTGTGGGTCATAACCCCAGTTGTAGGTTACATTCCCATCCGCACCATATTCTTTGTGACGGTCTGCAATTGGTTGCAACTGAACATAATTGTAACCTATCTTCTTGATGTAATCAAAAGCAGTTGACTGGCCGTACTGGTTAACCGTTCCAGTCTGAGCAGCACCCAAGAAAGTTCCTCGAAGATGTTCATCCACACCTGAGGTCGGTGATTGGGTCAAATCACGGATGTGCATTTCACAGATGACTGCCTTACATGGATTTGTCAAACGCCAAGTAGCCTCTGAACCGTGCTTGACCTCGAAGTTTTCAACTTGCTTTTCTTCATGACTCAGAATAGCTGAACGTTTGCCATCAGGACTGGTCGCAATAGTATAAGGATCACGTGTCAGTGTTTGGTGATGAGGGAATTGGACTTGATACTGATAAGCCTTACCAGTCAAATCTTCCTCAACATCCAAACTCCAGACACCGATTGTATTGTCTTTATGATTATAAGAGTAGCTATTGCCTCTCTCCATATCAAAAGTCTTCCAAACAGGAGCAACATTAGTAGCTGATTCATAAACAACAACCTGCACTTCTGTCGCTGTAGGAGCCCAAAGGGCAAAGTGAGCCTGATTATCCTCTACACGGTATCCCAATTCCCCTTGGTAGCCCCAATGGTGATCGAAACTAGCACTGTTAATAGCCTTATCAAAGGCAAAAGGATTTTGATTTTTATAGAAAGGGCTGGCAATAGCAGGATTTTCAGAATAATAAATTCTATCATCCCCTTCCAAAATCCAGACCTCTGTTAAAAGGGGATAGTGATTAAAACGAATAGCATACTCTTTACTGGTTTGCCCTGTATGAACCACAAAATTCAAGCTTTCCAAAGCTTGGACGCTTGGATGTTCAAAGTTAAATAAGGCACCAAAATAATCTTCTTTGTAGGTCAGCAAATCAATTCGTTGATCCTGACTTTTTACAAAGGAGCAAGTGTCGTATTCTCCATTCTTGCGATGGTAATGAATGCGCATAGGGTAGTTATACATTGTTTTTTCCATTTTCTATTCTTAATTTATTTCTGTTTCACTATAAAATTCTTGATCGGTTTTGTCCCGACTAACAAACATGGTTATATTATCTAAACTCTGGTTTTAAACTATGATTACAGACTTTCTAACCAAGCTTCATCTCGAACTTCGATGCCGAGTTCTTGTGCCTTTTGCAGTTTACTTCCAGCATCTGCTCCAGCAACGACAAGGTCGGTCTTTTTAGAAACACTACCTGTTACCTTGGCACCCAGACTTTCAAGTTTACTTTTAGCTTCTGAGCGTTTGAGACGTTCCAATTTTCCAGTCAATACAACTGTTAAACCTGACAAGGCTGCATCTGCTACTACAGTCTGACCTTTATAGTCCAGATTGACCCCAGCTTCTTTCAATTCTTTAAGGAGAATTTCAGAGCCTTCTGTCGCAAAATAAGTCTGAAGACTCTTGGCAATCACACCACCCAGACTTTCAATACTAGCCACGTCATCTGGATCTGCCTGAGCCAGATTTTCAATCGAGTGAAAATGTTGAAGTAAAAGCTGACTGGCCTTACTGCCGACATGACGAATGCCAAGACCAAACAAGAGCTTCTCGGCAGAATTGTCCTTAGATGATTGAATGGCTTGATACAGTTTACCAGCAGACTTTTCCTTAACACCATCTAAAAGGAGGAAATCGTCTTCTTTCAAGCGGTAAATATCTGCCACATCCTTGACTAAATTTGCAGCAAAGAGTTTTTCGACTACTGACGGACCAAGGCCTGTAATATTCATAGCATCTCGAGAGGCAAAGTGAATCAAGCCTTCCATGATTTGAGCAGGACAACGCGGATTGATACAACGGAGGGCCACTTCATCTTCAAAGTGCAACAAGTCAGAATCACAACTTGGGCAGTTTTTAGGGATATCTAGTCTCTCTTCAGAAACCCGTTTGGACTCTACCACACGTAAAACGGCAGGGATGATGTCACCAGCCTTATATACGATAACTGTGTCGTCTTTGCGAATATCTTTTTCAGCAATATAATCTACATTGTGCAGGGTCGCACGACTAACTGTTGTCCCAGCAAGCTGAACGGGAGTCAGATTGGCAGTTGGAGTCACAACACCCGTTCGGCCAACTGTCCAGTCAACTGACAGGAGCTGAGCTTCTTTTTCCTCAGCAGGAAACTTGTAGGCTACTGCCCACTTTGGTGCTTTAACGGTAAAGCCAAGTTCTTCTTGACCTGCTAGGTCATTGACCTTAATCACCACCCCATCGATATCATAAGGCAGATTGTCCCGTTCCTGCCCTACTTCTTGGATAAAATTCCAAATCTCATCCATGCTTTCAGCCAAAATCCGCTTAGGATTGACTACAAAACCAAGTTGTTCAAGATGCTTCAAAACCTTTTCTTGGCTGTCACGAGTTGAAGGGCTGGCTTCTTGATAAAGAAATGTAGCAAGATTACGCTTTGCAACTACTGCTGTATCCAGCTGACGCAGAGTTCCTGCTGCTGCATTACGAGGATTGGCAAATTCAGGCTCTCCATTTTCTTGGCGAGTTTGATTAACCTGGTCAAAAGAAGCGCGTGGCATGTAACATTCCCCACGAACTGTGATATCTAGTTCTTCTGGCAAGGTCAAAGGAATGTCCTTAACACGCTTAAGGTTTTCTGTGATATTCTCCCCAACAGAACCGTCTCCACGTGTTGCCCCAGCAACTAAAATCCCCTTTTCATAAGTCAGCGAGATTGACAAGCCATCGATTTTCAGCTCACAAATATAGGTTGGATGGGCCACTTCCTTACGAACACGCGCATCAAAAGCATCAAGCTCCTCACGTGAAAAAGCATCCTGCAAACTATAAAGAGGATACTGATGACTGTATTTTTCAAAACCATCTAAAACCTTACCACCAACACGATGGGTCGGACTATCTGCTAATACTTGATCTGGATAGGCAGCCTCCAACTCAACCAACTCACGGTAAAGGCGGTCATACTCACTGTCTGAAACCGACGGATTGTCGCTGGTATAGTACTCAGTCGCATAGCGATTGAGCAAGGCGACTAACTCATTCATTCTTTTATTCATAAGACCATTTTACCATAAACTAAGCCCTCCTCACAAACGAGAAGGGCGGAAAAACACTTAGATTGGAATTATTTTTAAAGCTCAAACAGATTTATATCTCTTTTTTAAAATGAGTTCGTACATAACCTAGAGCTAAGAGAGATAAAGCAACAACTCCTAGTCCTATAATCAAGAAAGAATAAAGATGGACACTTGGAAGCAAGGTCATTAAACCTGTTGCTATAGGCATAAATAGTATAGCTAGGGTATAAATCGAACTAAGGACTCTGCCCAGATATTCACCATCAACCTTGGTTTGTACCTGAGTAAAAAAGTGAATATTGAAAATCGTCATAAATAGTTCACAAATGAAATTCCCTGAAAAAGCGAGATAGGAGGGGAGGGTAAATCCCATTATCATCACCCCAAGTCCAGTCAGAGCTAATAACAACAAAAGCATTTCCATACTGGCTTTAATCTTACTAGCGAGCAAAGCACCAACAATAGATCCGATAGCACCCATTGTCAAAACGGTGGCATAGGAACCTTGTACTCCATATAGCTGATTTGAAAAGGGAAGGAGATAATTAAAGGCTGCGAAGAAAAAATTGACACTTGAAGCCATGACTAGTAAAAAGAAGATTTCCTTTTGCTTGACAATATAGTGAACTCCCTCCTTAATATCAGAAAAAATAACTTTAAATGTGAGTTTCTTCTCACCCAAAGTCTTCCCTTCTTTCTTTGGAAGCAAGGCTACCAAGCCAAAAGCGAGAAAAAAACTAAGGGCATCTAATACCAACGTAATGCGAAGACTTGCGAATTGTAAAACCAGAAAAGAGAGTACAGGAGAACTCACACTGACAACCTGCATCACCAATTCCAAACGAGAATTGTAGAGGACCAGTTCATCCTTCTCTACCAATTCTGTGATAATGGCCTTATTTGCAGGTCTAGAAAAGGCAAAAGCAATAGCCTGAACAATATTGGCAACAATCAAAGCCCCAATCATCCAACTGTCATTCCTTATGAACGAAATAGCCAGACAAAGAATCCCACAAATAAGGTCTGCCGCCATTAAAATCTTACGACGAGAAAAACGATCTGAAACGACTCCGCCAAAAGGATTTACGAGAATGGATGTGACGAGCTCAGAAATCTGATACATTCCTAAAACTGTCTGTCCGATAGTCCCCATGGAAGCTAACCAGACACTATTTCCATAATCATAGAGCATATTCCCTATCTTGTTAACAGCTCCACGACTAATCAACTGTACTGCGTAACGATTCATATAAAAACTCCTCTCAAATTTTGAAACTATTGTATCAAAACCGAAAGGAGCTTTTTCATTTTTCCCTTATTTGGGAAAATTAATCTTTGACAAATTTCTCGTAGTGTTCCTGATAGTAGGCTACTTGCTCTGGAAGACCTAGTAGATCAAAAATACGCATGGCCTCTTTCATCTGCTTACAGCCTTCTTTACACTGTCCTTTTTGGTACAAGGAAAAGCCTTTTAGATAATGGAAAATATTACGCTCATAAAGCTTAATACCTTTGCCAATAATCTTCTCTGTATAAGTCTCAAAATAGCTTGCATTTTCGAAAGAAAGATGCTCTAAACAATGCTGGTAACAATTAAGGGCCAAAATCAAAACTAATCTCTTATGGCGACCAATCTCTTGGTAAAATTCTTCCCTCTCCATAACTTCTCTACCAATCCGTGTGACATAGTCTACATCGTAGAAACTATAGAGGTTACCAAACAGAATCAACTCATACATGGTCCATTCTTCTGTTTTGAAAAGATAATCTGCTACCTTATCCAAATCATCCTGCTTCATATCATAACTCGAATCTCTTTGACAAATCAGACCTTGTATCAAAATCCAGTTCAGCTCAAAATAAAGGGGATTCGTCGAACTCTTAGCCTTTTCAAGTTGTTCTCTTTGAAGCTTTTGAAAACCTGCAATATCATTTGAATAGTAAAGAGGCACAATTTGTCCCATCATGGCAACATGTTCATGATTATGAAAATTCCTTGCCTTATCCATGAAATTTTCGATTGTTACATGAATGTTATCCAAAAGCTCAAAGAAACGTGAGACTGCTAGGTCAGACTTCCCAAGCTCAAAGCGAGATAACTGAGAGGTTGAGCAGGACTCTCCTGCGGCCTCCTTTAAAGAATAATTTCCACTTGTCCGAAATTCACGAAATACTTTTCCTAGATTTTCCATCTTTACACCTGCTCTGATAATTCTTCCCACTCAAGCATAGCTTCTTCCTGACGGTGGCTGATTTTGTCCAGCTCAACCTGCAATTCCATCAGTTTTTCGGCATCGTTTGTTTCCAACATTTGTTCAGAAATGGTTTGGCTTTGACTTTCTAACTCTTCGATTTCAGCTTCTAAATTTTCGATTTGTCGCATGAGCTTGCGGACTTCTTTTTGACTTTCTTTCTGAGCTTGATAGTCATTAACTGGACTTACTTCTTTTGCTTGATTGTTAGTTGAAGCTTCTTCAGCCTGAGTCATTTCTACTTCTGCTTTCTTCTCAACATAGTAGTCGTAATCTCCCAGATAAAGAGTCGAACCATTCTCAGACAATTCCAGTACATGAGTTGCCACACGATTGATAAAGTAACGGTCGTGGCTGACAAAAAGCAAGGTTCCATCAAAGTCAATCAAGGCATTTTCCAACACTTCCTTGCTATCAATATCCAAGTGGTTGGTTGGTTCGTCCAGAATCAAGAAGTTGTTGTTTTCCATAGACAATTTAGCCAAAAGCAAACGAGCTTTCTCGCCACCAGACAGCATGCCCACTGATTTTTTAACATCATCTCCTGAGAAAAGGAAGGCACCAAGACGGTTGCGAATTTCAACTTCTGGTGTCAGTTTAAAATCATTCCAGAGTTCATCCAGCACCGTATTACTTGCTGTTAGCTTGCTTTGGGTTTGGTCATAGTAACCAACCTCAACATTGGCACCAAAGCGCTTTTCTCCTTTGATAAGCGGAATCTGATCCACGATAGATTTGATAAAGGTTGACTTTCCAATACCATTTGGACCAACAATAGCGACAGCATTCATCTTACGAAGGTCTAAGTTGATAGGCTCTGACAATATTTCCCCATCATAGCCAATAGCCGCATTTTCAACAGTCAGAACAACATTGCCCGACGTTTTTTCAGACTGGAAGGTCATGTTGGCTGACTTCTTACCAGCTTCAGGCTTGTCCAAACGCTCCATTTTTTCCAGTTGTTTACGTCGAGATTGGGCACGTTTGGTCGTTGAAGCACGGACTAGATTGCGATTGACAAAGTCTTCCAGAGCTGCGATTTCCTTCTGTTGCTTTTCATAATTTTTTGCCTCAGTAGCTAGCTTCTGCTCCTTCAACTCAACAAAGCGAGAGTAATTGCCCACATAGCGATCCAAGGAATTCTTGGTCAAATCCAGCGTAATCGTTGCAACCTTGTCCAAGAAATAACGGTCGTGACTAACAATAATGAGGGCACCGCTATAGTTTACCAAGTAATTCTCTAGCCAGGCAATGGTTTCAATATCCAAGTGGTTGGTTGGCTCGTCCAAGACCAAGAGATTTGGTTTTTCAAGAAGCATTTTGGCCAGCGCCAGACGAGTATTTTGCCCACCAGAAAGCTCAGCAATTTTCATCTGCCACATAGATTCATCAAACTTGAATCCATTTAAAATCGCTCGTATATCAGCTTCATAGGTAAAGCCACCTGCTTGACGAAAATTTTCAGATAAACGGTCGTAATCTGACATCAGTTTATCCAAATCCTCACCAGACTTTTCACCCATCTCCAACTCCATCTGACGAAGTTGTTTCTCCGTCCGACGTAAGTCATCAAAGACATGAAGCATCTCATCGTAGATGGTATTTTCAGACTCAAAACGGCTATCTTGGGCTAGGTAAGACAGAGAAATATCTTTTTTCTTATTGATTTCTCCACTAGTTGGCTCCTCTTCTCCAACCAAAATCTTCAAAAGAGTAGACTTACCTGCTCCATTTTTCCCAACAAGGGCAATTCGATCTCGTTCATCAACTTGCAGATTGATATTATCAAAAAGAACCTCTCCTGCAAAAGAACGTTCAATTTTATTAGCTTGTAAAATAATCATACAAGTAGTATAGCATGTTTCCCTAAGGCATTCAAGACTTGATAAACAGGCATATGTCACTACTTTTCTGAAAATTATGCTACCGTTTTACTAAAACACTAAAAAGTGCTATAATGTGAACGGTTAAAACAATTTACAAAAAGGAGAATTTTAATGTCTTACCAAGAAAATTACCAGAAATGGGTTGATTTTGCGGAGCTTCCTGACTACCTTCGTCAAGATTTGGAAAATATGGATGAAAAAACAAAGGAAGATGCCTTCTATACAAATCTTGAATTTGGTACTGCAGGCATGCGTGGCTTGATTGGTGCTGGTACAAACCGTATCAACATCTACGTTGTTCGCCAAGCTACTGAAGGATTGGCTCGTTTGATTGAGTCAAAAGGCGGAAACGAAAAAGAACGTGGTGTGGCAATTGCCTACGATAGCCGTCACTTCTCACCTGAGTTTGCCTTTGAGTCTGCGGCAGTTCTTGCTAAACACGGCATCAAATCTTACGTATTTGAAAGCCTTCGTCCAACTCCAGAACTCTCATTTGCAGTTCGTCACCTCAACTGTTTCGCGGGTATCATGGTCACAGCCAGTCACAACCCTGCACCATTTAACGGTTACAAGGTTTACGGTGAAGACGGTGGACAAATGCCTCCACACGATGCGGACGCTTTGACTACTTATATCCGTGCAATCGAAAACCCATTTGCAGTTGAAGTTGCTGATGTGGAAGCTGAAAAAGCTTCTGGCTTGATTGAAGTTATCGGAGAAGCTGTTGACGTAGAATACCTTAAAGAGGTTAAGGACGTAAACATCAACCCAGCCTTGATTGAAGAATTCGGTAAAGACATGAAGATTGTCTACACACCACTTCATGGTACTGGTGAAATGTTGGCTCGTCGTGCTCTTGCCCAAGCAGGATTTGACTCTGTTCAAGTCGTTGAAGCGCAAGCAACTGCTGACCCAGACTTCTCAACTGTAAAATCTCCGAACCCAGAAAGCCAAGCAGCCTTTGCCCTTGCTGAAGAACTTGGTCGTCAAGTTGGTGCAGATGTTCTTGTGGCAACTGACCCAGACGCTGACCGTGTTGGTGTTGAAGTTCTTCAAAAAGATGGTAGCTACCTCAACCTATCAGGTAACCAAATCGGTGCTATCATGGCTAAATACATCTTGGAAGCCCACAAAAACGCTGGAACTCTTCCTGAAAATGCAGCCCTATGTAAATCTATCGTATCAACTGACTTGGTAACGAAGATTGCTGAAAGCTACGGCGCAACTATGTTCAACGTTTTGACAGGTTTCAAATTTATCGCTGAAAAAATCCAAGAATTCGAAGAAAAACACAATCACACTTACATGATGGGATTTGAAGAAAGCTTCGGTTACTTGATTAAACCATTCGTACGTGATAAAGACGCTATCCAAGCCGTTCTTGTCGTTGCTGAACTTGCTGCCTACTACCGTTCACGTGGTTTGACACTTGCTGACGGTATCGAAGAAATCTACAAAGAATACGGCTACTATGCAGAAAAGACAATCTCTGTTACCCTTTCAGGTGTCGATGGTGCTGAACAAATCAAAGCGATTATGGCTAAATTCCGCAACAATGCTCCAAAAGAATGGAACACAACAGCTATCACTGTCGTAGAAGACTTCAAGGCTCAAACTGCTACTGCTGCTGACGGAACTGTTACAAACTTGACAACTCCTCCAAGTGATGTGTTGAAATACACACTTGCTGACGGTTCATGGATTGCCGTTCGCCCTTCAGGTACAGAACCAAAAATCAAGTTCTACATTGCAGTTGTAGGTGAAACCAACGAAGAATCACAAGCTAAAATTGCTAACATCGAAGCAGAAATCAATGCTTTTGTAAAATAAAATCCTATAAAAGATGAGACAAACCAATCTCATCTTTTTTTCGTATCAAATCTAAGCAATTTTAGAAACTTTATGGCATACTAGACATATCAATGAAAGCGAGGTAATCTCATGGAACAATTTTTAGATAATATCAAAGACCTTGAAGTCACTACAGTTGCGCGTGCGCAAGAAGCTCTTGATAAAAAAGAAACTGCAACCTTCTTTATCGGTCGCAAAACTTGCCCTTACTGCCGTAAATTTGCAGGTACTTTGGCAGGTGTCGTAGCTGAAACCAAAGCTCACATCTACTTCATCAACAGTGAAGAAGCAAGCCAACTCAATGAGTTACAAGAATTCCGCTCACGCTATGGAATTCCAACTGTACCAGGCTTCGTTCACGTTGCAGATGGTCAAATCAATGTCCGTTGCGACTCTTCAATGTCAGCACAAGAAATCAAAGAATTTGCAGGATTGTAAAAGATATAAAAAAGAAGGCCCTCGCCTTCTTTTTTATATATCTGTCAATGGTGTTGCGGTATCTGGTGAGGTATCATATACCTTAAAGTCTACTCCGACTCCCAGATCAGCTTGAGCTAGCTGATTGACCATGGTCATATGAGCCAGTTCCTTGATATTGTTCTCCTTAGATAAATGCCCAAGGTAGATCTTCTTAGTGCGATTCCCTAGGGTCCGAATCATAGCTTCAGCACCATCCTCATTAGAAAGGTGACCGAGGTCAGATAGGATTCGTTGTTTGAGTCGCCAAGCGTAAGAACCTGCTCGCAAAATCTCTACATCATGATTGGACTCTATGAGATAACCATCCGCATTCTCGACAATTCCTGCCATACGGTCACTAACATAACCTGTATCGGTCAAAAGGACAAAACTCTTATCATCCTTCATAAAGCGATAGAACTGCGGTGCGACTGCATCATGACTCACACCAAAACTCTCGATATCGATATCTCCAAAGGTTTTGGTTTTGCCCATTTCAAAGATATGCTTTTGCGAAGAATCCACCTTGCCGAGATACTTGCTATTTTCCATAGCCTGCCAGGTCTTTTCATTGGCATACAAATCCATACCATACTTGCGAGCTAAAACACCCACACCATGGATATGGTCAGAATGCTCATGCGTAATCAAGATGGCATCCAGGTCTTCTGGCTTGCGATTAATTTCAGCAAGTAGGTTGGTAATCTTTTTACCAGACAAGCCTGCATCCACTAAAAGCTTCTTTTTTGGAGTTTCCAGATAAAAGGAATTTCCACTGGAACCCGACGCTAAAATACTGTATTTAAAGCCTGTTTCACTCATTCTAGTCTTCTACTTCATCCTCCCATACTTCTTCTTTCACTGCATCCTTATCATAAGGGAGCACAATGGTAAAGGTTGAACCCTTACCGTATTCACTCTTGGCCCAAATAAAGCCATCATGTTGTTTGATAATCTCTTTAGCAATAGCTAGTCCTAAACCAGTACCTCCTTGGGCACGACTTCTAGCACGATCCACACGGTAGAAACGGTCAAAGATACGTGGTAAATCCTGCTTAGGAATACCCAATCCTTGGTCTGAGATGGATAAAATCATCTGATCATCAGTTGTCTTCATGGTCACTGTGATTTTCCCACCATCTGGAGAATATTTAATGGCATTGTTGAGAATATTATCAATCACCTGTGTCATCTTATCTGTATCTATCTCTATCCAGACTGAGGTAATGGGGTAATCTCTCACCAGTTCATATTTCTTCTCTTCATCCTGCCCTCTTATCTGATCAAAACGGTTGAGGATAAAGGTTATAAAGGCAGTGAAATTGATTAATTCCACATCCAGGTGACTGGTTGCATTATCAATACGTGAAAGATGAAGAAGATCCGTCACCATTCGCATCATACGGTTGGTTTCGTCTAGAGACACCTTGATAAAGTCTGGTGCGACAGGTTCTGACAAGGCTCCCTCATCCAAGGCTTCAAGATAGGATTTTACACTAGTCAGAGGAGTACGTAGCTCATGACTAACGTTGGAAACAAAGAGTCTCCGCTCACGCTCTTCCTTCTCCTGCTCTGTCGTATCGTGTAAAACGGCAACTAGACCAGAAATAAAGCCAGACTCGCGACGGACTAAGGCAAAACGTACACGAAGGCTCAGATACTCACCATTGGCATCCTGAGAATCAATCATGAGTTCAGGAACTTGGGTAATCAAATCACGAAGTTCATATTCATCTTCAATCTTTAACAATTCTAGAATGCTTTTATTGAGAACATCTTCTTTCTGAACACCTAGCTGTTTCTTAGCCATGTCATTAATCATGGTAATTTTACCACGTCGATTGGTCGCAAGGACTCCGTCTGTCATGTATGAAAGGATACTGTGTAATCTTTTACTCTCTTGTTCCAGATTTTCTTGGGTCAACCTGATTACTTCTGATAAATCATTGAGATTATTGGTAATATTAGTGATTTCAGAGCTTCCCTGCATATCCAACACCTGAGAATAATCTCCTGCAATCAGGTCTTTTACCTTTTGATTGATTTGCTTCAACCGAATATTATCCCGACGATTTTCTAGCAAAAGTAAGGTCACTACTAAAATAAAGCCAAGTAAAATGAGGATAAAGATAAAATCACTGGTTAAAACTGTGTCTTTAATTAGTTTAATCATTATTTCTCATATAATAACCAACACCACGACGTGTTAGGATATACTCTGGACGACTTGGTGTATCTTCAATCTTCTCACGCAAACGTCTGATAGTTACGTCAACAGTCCGAACATCTCCGAAATAATCATACCCCCAAACCGTTTCAAGCAAGTGTTCACGCGTAATTACTTGACCGATATGAGACGCCAAGTGATACAAAAGCTCAAATTCACGGTGAGTTAAGTCTAGTTCTTCACCGTATTTCTTAGCTACATAAGCATCTGGCACAATCTCCAAGTCCCCAATTTGCAAGGGCTGAGTTTTCTTTTCATCAGACTCTTGGTTATCTACAGAAGCCAAATCTGTACGACGAAGAAGAGCTTTGACACGCGCCTGCAATTCACGATTTGAGAAGGGTTTGGTTACATAGTCATCTGCACCAAGCTCTAAACCGATAACCTTATCAAATTCGCTATCCTTAGCTGAAAGCATGATAATAGGCACACTACTTGTCTTGCGAATAGTCTTAGCAACTTCTAAACCATCAATTTCTGGAAGCATCAAATCCAGAATAATAATATCTGGTTGTTCTGCTTCAAATTGCTCTAGCGCTTCACGACCGTTAAAAGCAGTTACAACCTCGTAACCTTCCTTGGTCATATTAAACTTGATAATATCTGAGATCGGTTTTTCATCATCTACAATTAATATTTTTTTCATTTGTTCACCCTTTTCTCTACTATTATATCAAAAAAATAACAAGAAGACACAATAGCTAGTCTTTGCTACTGTCTGAGTTAGCTTGTGCATAAGCCTGCCAGATTTTTTGTTGGGGTTTGGCAAGTGGGTAATTCTTAAACTCTTCTGGTGAAAGCCAGCGAACTTCCCTATCTGAAAAATCATGGAAATCACTCACCTGACCTGCTACAATTTGAACATGCCACTTGCGATGACTAAAGACATGCTTGACAGTCTCAAAACAAACATCAAGCCAATCAACTTTTAAGTCATAGTCCTGCTGGAAACTCTCCTCTGGACTGGGACCAAA
Organism: uncultured bacterium; assembly: GCA_963519555.1. Taxonomy (GTDB): domain Bacteria; phylum Bacillota; class Bacilli; order Lactobacillales; family Streptococcaceae; genus Streptococcus. The sequence goes on along the minus strand of CAUQNI010000010.1, from coordinate 28,582 downwards.
ATTAACATTTTCTTCTGCAACCTGATGAAAGAGGTCAAACTGCTCTTCTTGCGCAAAGTTATCAACTTCTATCAAGGGAAAATGCCAAAAGCCTGCCAACAACTTTTCACTCTCATTTTTTTCAAGAAGAAATTGTCCCTGACTATTTTTTACCACTAAGGCTTTAAGATAAATGGGAACTGGTTTTTTCTTTGGAGCCTTAATTGGATAACGGTCCATTGTGCCATGCTGATATGCCGCACTAAAGTCCTTCACTGGACTCTCTTCTGGTCTAGGATTTACAGGAGCCTCAATATCAGATCCTAAGTCCATCAAGGCTTGATTAAAGTCACCTGGCCGTTCTGGATCAATCAAGATTTCCATCATTGCCTGAAAAATCTTACGATTACTTGGAATGCCAATATCGTGATTGACTTCAAACAAACGCGCCAGCACCCGCATAACATTGCCGTCTACAGCTGGCTCAGGCAAGTTAAAAGCAATACTAGAAATGGCTCCTGCTGTGTAAGGGCCAATTCCTTTCAAACTAGAAATTCCTTCATAGGTGTTTGGAAATTGGCCCCCAAAGTCAGTCATAATCTGCTGAGCCGCAGCCTGCATGTTACGAACTCGAGAATAATATCCCAGTCCCTCCCAAGCCTTCAACAAACGCTCTTCAGGGGCAGTTGCCAAACTTTCCACTGTTGGAAACCAGTCCAGGAATCGTTCATAGTAAGGGATAACCGTATCCACCCTGGTCTGCTGAAGCATAATTTCAGAGACCCAGATATGATAAGGATTCTTACTCCTACGCCAGGGTAAATCTCTTTTGTTTTCATCATACCAAGTGAGAAGTTTCTCACGGAAAGAAATAATCTTCTCCTCTGGCCACATGACGATACCGTATTCTTTCAAATCTAACATATCTCTAGTATAACACAGAAGATTCTAACTGTCCTTTTCCTAGTATTAATACTCTTCGAAAATCTCTTCAAACCACGTCAACGTCGCCTTAGATTATATATGTTACTGACTTCGTCAGTTCTATCCACAACCTCAAAACAGTGTTTTGAGCTGACTTCGTCAGTCTTATCTACAACCTCAAAGCAGTGCTTTGAGCAGCCTGCGGCTAGTTTCCTAGTTTGCTCTTTGATTTTCATTGAGTATAAAAAGCCTCTTCCCAAAGGAAAGAGGACTAAATCTTATTGATGAACTGCTTGAGCTGCTGTGATAAGGGTCAACTTGTAAACATCATCTGCATTACATCCACGAGAAAGGTCGTTAACTGGCTTGTTCAAACCTTGCAAAACAGGTCCTACAGCTGCAAAACCACCGAGACGTTCGGCCATCTTGTAGCCAATATTTCCTGCCTCGATACCTGGGAAGATAAAGACATTTGCTTGACCAGCCACCGTACTTCCAGGAGCTTTCAGAGCTGCAGTTTCAGGAACAAAGGCCGCATCAAATTGCAACTCACCATCGATTTCAAGATCAGGACGCAAGTCGTGAGCAATTTTAGTTGCTTCAACTACCTTATCAACGCTTTCACCAAATCCTGAACCTTTAGTAGAATAGCTCAGCATAGCAATTTTAGGCTCGATACCAAACATCTTAGCTGTGATTGCTGAGTTGATTGCAATTTCAGCCAAGGCTTCTGCATCTGGATTAATATTAATGGCACAATCTCCAAATAGATAACGTTCTGAACCACGAACCATAAGAAAGGCGCCTGAAGTACGAGATACATTTGGGCGAGTTTTGATGATTTGTAGGGCTGGGCGAACTGTTGAAGCAGTTGAATGAATAGCACCTGATACCATTCCATCAACCAAACCCAAGTAAACTAACATAACACCAAAGTAGTTGACATCTTCAACTAAAACCTTGCGTGCATCTTCTTCAGACATTTTGCCCTTGCGACGCTCCACCAAGGCAGCAACCATTTCTTCAAATTTATCGTAGTGTTGAGGATCGATGACTTCATAACCGTTCTCGATACCTTCGATTTCAAGATAAATTTTAATTTTTTCAGGATTTCCAAGCAAAACAGGAATTACTTCTGTTTCTTTTACCAAGCGTTTAGTCGCTTGAAGAATACGAGGCTCTTCCCCTTCAGGGAGAACGATACGAGCATTTTTGCCAACTAGGTTGGCTTTGAGACTTTCAAAAACTTCCATGAGTTTTCTCCTTTAAAAAATAAATTATACTCTGAATTACTTTATTATAGAGTATTAGTTGATAACTGAGTAATAAGATTACTAAAATCATCCGGCAAGGGACTTTCTAACTGCAAATCTTGCTCTAAAAACGGATGATAAAAGGATAGGTAATGACAATGCAGGGCCTGCCGTTGGATACCATCGTCCAGACTACCTCCATACAAGTCATCTCCCAACAAAGGAAAACCAATATGAGAAAAGTGGACTCGGATTTGGTGAGTACGTCCAGTGTGCAGTAGAATATCGACCAGGTGAATATTTCCATAAGAAGCTACAATCTTGTAGGATGTATGGGCATACTTTCCACCTTTAGCCACTCGTCTAGTGATAATGGAGTCTTCATCACGCGCAATCGGTGCAATAATTTCTCCCTCTGGCTCCAAGAGTCCATCACCTTTAACCAAAGCAAAGTAGCGTTTCTCGATAGATTTCTTCTGCAACTGCTTGTCTAATCGTGCATGGGCATAGCCATGCTTAGCAAAAAGCATCAAACCAGAAGTGTCTCGGTCAAGCCTAGTCACAATGTGAACCTGCTGATTTTCATAGTCTTGCTTGACGTAGTAACCCTTGATAAAATTAGCAATGGTATTGGAGTGATTGACACTAGGAATAGAAGCCACTCCATAGGGTTTATTCAGAACTAGAAAATGGTCATCCTCATAGAGAATATCCAGAGGGCGCTCGATAGCTTCCAGAGTTTCAAAACCTTCCTCAGCGGGAATGTCAATGCTAACGCGGTCTCCAATATCCAATAGATAGGTTGCATTTTGCGGTTGGTCATTGACCCGAATAGCTCCACCTCGAAACTTAATCTTGGCCAAAAGTCCCTTAGAAACCTCGTGCTTTTTCAAAAAGGTCTTAACCTTGACATGCTCATCTGCGACAAATTCAAACCTCATTCATCCACCTCGCCGATGAAAGCATCCTTAACACGATTCCAAAAACTAGTATGGCTAGGTGAGGCAACAAAGTGAATTTTATGGTGGTCGATTTGATACTCGATTCGCTCAATATTTCGGAAGGAATAAACGCTATTGTCAACGGAAATGGTATGGTAATCGTTTCTCGTCGGAATGAGTTCAATCTTATCCTTCTTAGGAACAATAATAGACGAACCTAGCGTCCGATAGACACGATTATTAAGGCTGGCAATTTCCGTCAACTGAAGAGCTTCAATGGTAGGGTGTAAAACAGCACCACCAAGAGATTTGTTATAGGCTGTACTACCAGTCGGTGTCGAAACTGTTAGCCCGTCTCCACGAAAACGTTCAAAGGGGACACCATTGATCACAACATCCGCCACCATAGTTCGGTCGGATCTGCGGATGCTGGCTTCGTTGAGTGCTCTAAAAATCTTGACTTCACCATTTTCAAGAAAGACCTTCACATTCAAGACAGGATAAGATATCTTAGCTCCCGTATCAAGTTGCAAATTAGTCACTAGCTTGTCCAACTCAAAATCACGATAGTCCGTATAAAAGCCCAAATGTCCCGTATGAACACCGATAAAGCGTACCTTGTCAAGCTGGTTTTCGTGCTTATGAAAGGCTGACAAGAGCATGCCATCCCCACCAATGGAAATAACGATATCTGGATTGGTATCATTGAGTATAAATTGATTTCTCTTCAAACGATCTCGCAATTCATACAAAACCCTTTGACTCTGTGGTTTTCTATTTGCTATCAGGTCAATTCGTTTACCTGTATTCTTCATCTGTATCGTCACTGTTTCCTACACCATCATTTAATTTTCTACTCAAAGGATCAAAAAGAGCCTGGGCTTCCTGGATATCATCACGAATTTTACCCATTTCTTCATCCAACTGATGGGCAATTTTGGCAGTAATTTCCAATCGCTTCTTAATCTCCTCTGGGAAATCCCCTTGGTACTTGTAGTTGAGAGAATGTTCTATCGTTGCCCAGAAATTCATGGCCAAAGTACGAATTTGAATTTCTGCCAAAATAGTCTTGGCTCCATTGATGGTATCAACCATATATTCTACTACCACATGATAAGAACGGTAGCCTGAAGCCTTTCGATGAGTAATGTAATCTCGCTCTTGTATGATCCGCATATCCTGACGCTTACGCAAAATAGACACAACTTCTTGGACGTCATCTACAAACTGGACCATCACACGTAAACCAGCAATATCCTGTAAATCGTGTTCCAAGGTCGCATAAGTAATACCACGTCGAGCCATTTTTTCCTTGATACTTTCAATTGGCTTGACTCGACCAGTCACAAACTCAATCGGAGAATGCTTATTTTGCTTACGATATTGCTTACGAATACCACGTAGTTTAATCTTTAACTCACCAACAGCTTGAATGTAAGGATCTAGAAATTCTTCCCATTCTAAGGTCATATATTCTCCCTTGTTCTCATATTATCCTTCAAAAATATCTTTGATTTTTTCTCCAGATTCATATACAATAAATACAATGCTTATTATACCATAAATCCGCTTTCAACGATAAAGAAAAGGTAAGAAAAATGAAACATTTAGAAATTGAATTGAAAACACTCTTGAAAAAAGATGAATATGATCGTCTAAAAGACCAGTTCACAGGTGTCACTCCTGTTCTTCAAAAAAATTACTACATCGACACACCTGATTTTGAACTGCGAGAAAAGAAAGTTGCTATGCGCATTCGAACATTTGAAGACTGGGCAGAATTGACACTCAAAGTCCCACAAAGTGTTGGAAACATGGAATACAATCAAAAATTGCAACTAAAAGATGCTGAGAACTATCTGAGCAAGGAAGAACTACCTCAGGGGCTAGTTTTTGATGAATTGGCTAAACATGGTATCCAAAGTAAGAAATGGCAGGTGCTTGGTTGTCTCACAACGCTTCGCTATGAAATGAAGACAGATATTGGTCTCATGGCGCTAGATGAGAGTCAATACTTTGATATGACAGATTACGAATTAGAGCTTGAAGTGGAAAATCACGAGCAAGGGAAACAAGATTTCCAACAATTTTTAGAGGAAAATCAGATTGCTTATCAAAAAGCTCCTTCAAAATTAGTTCGATTTGTCAAAAACATGAAAAATAGCTGAAATAATCTCTATTTTTTGGTAAAATAGAAAAGATAAAAATACACAGATCCCAGTTCATTTAGGTAAGACATATATAACTAGGATTTATAAAGTTTACAGAGGACGGTCTATAATGTCAGATAGAAAAAATATGAAACTTTTCGCACTCAACTCTAACCAAGAGATTGCACAAAAAATTGCGGATGCTGTCGGTATTCCACTTGGAAAACTGTCATCACGTCAATTTTCTGATGGAGAAATCCAAGTTAATATCGAAGAGAGTGTCCGTGGTTATGATGTTTACATCATCCAATCAACAAGTTTCCCAGTTAACAACCACCTAATGGAATTGTTAATCATGGTTGATGCTTGTGTGCGTGCAAGTGCCCACAGTATCAACGTTGTACTTCCGTATTTTGGCTATGCACGCCAAGATAGAATTGCATCATCTAGAGAACCACTAACAGCTAAACTAGTTGCTAACATGCTGGTTAAAGCTGGTGTAGATCGTGTCCTTACCCTCGACCTACATGCAGTTCAAGTACAAGGTTTCTTTGATATTCCTGTAGATAATCTTTACACTGTTCCTCTCTTTGCTAAACACTACTGTGATAAAGGATTAAGAGGTTCAGATGTTGTTGTCGTTAGCCCTAAAAATTCAGGGGTGAAACGTGCTCGTAGCTTGGCTGAATATCTTGATGCTCCTATCGCCATTATCGACTACCCTCAAGACGATGCAACTCGCAACGAAGGCTATATCATCGGTGATGTTGAAGGTAAAAAAGCCATCTTGATTGATGACATTTTAAATACAGGACGTACCTTCTCTGAAGCAGCTAAAATCGTTGAACATGAAGGGGCTACAGAAATTTATGCTGTTTCTAGCCACGGTCTCTTCGTTGAAGGTGCTGCTGAACTTCTTGACAATACTAAGATTAAAGAAATTCTTGTGACTGATTCAGTAGCAACAAAAGAAACAACTCCTAAAAACGTATGCTACATCACTGCTAGTGAGCTAATTGGTGATGCTATCGTCCGTATTCACGAAAGAAAACCAGTCAGCCCACTCTTTGCTTACAACAAAAAGAAATAAGGTGATTCTTTGATTTATTTGGACAATGCTGCGACGACTCCCATGTCAGCAGTTGCTATTTCAGCTATGACCAAGGTTATGCAAGAAACCCATGGCAATCCTTCTAGTATTCATGGGCATGGTCGTCAAGCTGGCAAACTCTTGCGAGAAGCCCGTCAGGAACTAGCTCAGTTACTGGGGACAAAACCTCAACATATCTTTTTCACTTCTGGTGGGACTGAAGGCAACAACACTGCCATCATTGGCTACTGCCTTCGTCACCAAGAACGAGGTAAACACATCATCACAACTGCAATTGAGCACCATGCTGTCCTTGAAACCATTGATTACTTGATTCAACACTTCGGTTTTGAAGTAACCATTATCCAGCCAGAAAATCAAGAAATCACCGCCCAGCAAATTCAAGAGGCCTTACGTGACGATACAATTTTGGTTTCTACCATGTTTGCCAATAATGAGACAGGAAACCTTCTTCCCATTGCTGAAATTGGCCAAATACTCAAGCAACATCCTGCTGCCTATCATGTTGATGCAGTTCAGGCAATCGGTAAAATTCCTATTCATCCAGAAAAATTGGGCATTGATTTTCTCACCGCTTCAGCCCATAAATTCCATGGTCCTAAGGGAATCGGCTTTCTCTACGCATCAAGCATGGACTTTGATTCCTATCTTCATGGCGGAGACCAAGAACAGAAAAAACGAGCAGGAACTGAAAATCTAGCTGCCATCGTAGGCATGGTTGCAGCCCTAAAAGAAAATTTAGAAAAGCAAGAAGAACATTTTCAACATATACAAAATCTAGAAACTGCCTTTCTTGCGGAACTTGAGGGAGTTCAGTATTACCTGAATAGAGGACAAGATCATCTGCCTTATGTTCTCAATATTGGATTTCCTGGCCAGAAAAATGACCTCTTACTCCTTCGTCTAGATTTGGCTGGAATTTCAATCTCTACTGGCTCAGCCTGTACGGCAGGCATTGTTCAATCCAGCCATGTTCTCGAAGCCATGTACGGAGCAAATTCAGAACACTTGAAGGAATCCGTTCGTATCAGTTTGTCGCCACAAAATACTGTTGAAGACCTACATACCCTCGCAAAAACCTTAAAAGAAATTATCGGAGGTTAGCCATATGGCATTTGAAAAAACCATTCAGTTAAAAAATTGTCGTTACGACTACACTCTTAGCCCTACTGTTAAGAAGTTCACCCTCAAGGACAATACTTTTTTTGAGACAAAGGTTGGTAACTATGAACTGACTCGCCTTTTGGAAAAAGTGCCAAACAGCGGTGAAGGCTTCCAACTCAAAATCATCATTAACAAGGAACTTACAGGTGCTAAAATCAATATCACTGACAAGTTTGGCCTTCGTCTAGTTGATATTTTCAAATCAGAAGACCACCACATTCATCAGGAAAAATTCTATTTCCTCATGGATAGTCTAGTAGAACGTGGTGTCTTTACAAAATCTGAAAGATAGGTTCCATATGTTTGAACTAACCTATAAGGATAGCTATCATGTAGAGCGGACTCTCAAGTATGAAGATTATGAGGCTCTCATGTTGGCTTTGTCAGGATGTGTGACCCTGCCAGATACACTTTATGTAACTTCTTTGACCTTTAATGGGAAGGAAGTTTACCAAGGTCTGGTCGGAGATCTCTACCGTTTTCTATCAGATACAGAATTTTTACATCAAAACTAAGATTTTTCTTAGTTTTTTCTTGTTTTTGTTGATTTTTTCACAATGTTTATATAAAATAGAAGAATAGAAAGGTTGTGATTTTGTGAAAGATAAACAGTCTGCTATTCCAAAAGCTACAGCGAAAAGACTCTCTCTCTACTATCGAATTTTTAAGAGATTTCACTCAGAAAAGATTGAACGTGCCAACTCTAAGCAAATTGCAGAGGCCATTGGAATTGATTCAGCTACCGTACGTCGAGATTTTTCCTATTTTGGTGAACTTGGCCGTCGTGGTTTTGGCTATGATGTCAAAAAACTAATGACGTTTTTTGCCGATTTGCTCAATGATAACTCTATTACCAATGTTATGTTGGTTGGTATTGGAAATATGGGGCATGCCCTTCTCCACTACCGTTTTCATGAGCGTAACAAGATGAAGATCATCATGGCATTTGACCTAGATGACCATCCTGAAGTCGGTACCCAAACCCCTGACGGGATTCCTATTTACGGAATTTCTCAAATCAAGGATAAAATCAAGGATGCTGATGTCAAGACTGCTATCTTGACCGTTCCTAGCGTTAAATCACAAGAGGTTGCTAATCTCTTGGTAGATGCTGGCGTGAAAGGAATTCTCAGTTTTTCACCAGTCCATCTACATTTACCAAAAGACGTGGTCGTTCAATATGTCGATTTGACAAGTGAACTCCAAACCCTCCTCTATTTCATGCGAAAAGAGGATTAGAAAGCGAAAATCATTTTATGAAAAAACCAGTTATTGGGATAACAGGAAACGAAAAAACTCATCCAGATGATGACATCATGATGAGCTACGCAGCAAAAGGCTTTGTTGAAGGCGTTAAAGACGCTGGAGGAATTCCCATCATCCTACCGATTGGTGATCAAGAAATGGCTATCCACTATATTAGTTTGATTGACAAGCTCATCTTGACAGGTGGGCAAAATGTCGATCCAAAATTCTATGGCGAACCGAAAACCATTGATAGCGATGACTACCACCTTCAAAGAGATATCTTCGAACTGGCCCTCATCAAGGAAGCTATTAAACAGAAAAAGCCAATTTTCTCCATCTGTCGCGGTACTCAACTCTTTAACGTTGCCATGGGTGGAACTCTGTACCAAGATATCGAAGACCACTGGCAAGATTGTTCTGCCGAGTACACAACACAACGTTTGGTAACAGAACCTGATACTGTTCTTCGAGAAATCTATGGAGAAATCTCCCATATCAACTCCTTCCACCACCAGAGTATTAAGGATTTAGCACCTAACTTAAAGATTGCAGCTCATGATCCTAAGGATGGTATCATTGAAGCTGTCATGAGTACGGATGATGTTGCCTTTCTCGGTGTCCAATGGCATCCAGAATTTCTTTTCGAAAATCGTCCCAAAGATAAAAACCTCTTTGACTATGTCGTTAATGAACTTTAGATTAAGTCTGTCTTTTCACGATAACTAAAGTAACTAGAATGAGAGACAATCAAATGGTCCAAGAGAACAATACCCATCAGGTCGCAGGCTTCTTTGACAAGTTTAGTGACATGATCATCATTACGACTAGGGGCTACTGCTCCTGAAGGATGATTGTGGACCAAGATGAGAGAGGTCGCCATATGCTTGATGGCATAGTGAAGAATCTCTCGCGGTTCAGCGATACTACGAGTTGCAGAACCGATAAAAATGGTCTGTTGATGGATGATTTGATTTTGAGTATTGAGATAGAGCGCCACCAGGTGCTCTTGTTTTTTATGTCCCAATTCCTGCTGCATCTTCTTGGCCAACTTTTGACTGCTGAGAATACTTTCCATTTCAAGGGTCTCATGTTTATGAATACGATGGCCCAGTTCAATCATAGCTTGTAATTCTATGGCCTTAACACGACCGATACCAGACAGACTCTGCAATTCCTGCAGGGTCATTTTTTTCAAATCCGTTAGGCTTGAAAGATTGCTCAAGACTTTCTGGGCAATTTCAAAAACGCTGGCTTGACGTGTTCCTGTCCTAAGTAAAATAGCTAGCAACTCTTGGTTACTGAGCGCTTCTACTCCTTCCTTGGCTAGTCTTTCTCTTGGCAATAGTGAATCTTCTTGGAATGAAATACTGTACATAAAAATCCTCCTCACTTTATTATTCGTGAGAAGGATGGAAAATTAGATTTTTTTCTCAATTGGGGCTACACTGGCTAAAAGTTTTTTCAAACCTACTTCTGGGAAATTGATTTTTAATTCTTGAGTAGCTCCGTTACCTGAAACTTCCAGAACAGTTCCCTCTCCCCATTTCTTGTGGAGGGCAATATCACCAATAGACCAATTTGTCTCACTAGACGCTGATTTTGCGCCAGCTGTAAATTGACCAAATGGAAGACCGCTTGACTGAATAGTTTTTGGGGCAGCACTGCGTTTACGGTCTTGAAGAGCTTGGGCAAGACTCATACCTTGACCGAAGGCAAGGTCCCCACTGCTATAAGATGCCTTAAAGCTTATATTTGCAGGACGAGCCAGACCTTGATACTCAAGTAAGTCTGAACTGATTTCGTTAATAAAACGAGTTGGACGGTTGTAGTTGGTACGACCAAAAAGCAGGCGCGAGTTGGCATTTGTCAGATAGAGAATTTTCTCTGCACGCGTAATTCCTACATAGGCCAGACGGCGTTCTTCTTCTAATTCATCTGGATCCTCGGCCGCACGGCTAAGTGGAAAGACATTTTCTTCCATCCCAATCAAAAAGACAACTGGAAACTCAAGACCTTTGGCAGCATGCAGGGTCATCAAGGTCACTTCTGATGTCTCCTGACTGCCTGAATCTGTATCCGCAATCAATGCCAAGTCATTTAAAAAACGACTCAGTTTGTCCAAACCAGTTTCTTCTTCTGTCACATCAGAGGTGTCATCAAAGTTCTTCGTAACAGAAAGGAACTCTTCAATATTTTCAACCCTAGCCTTGCTTTCTAAAGTCGCTTGGGCATTAAGAATATCGACGTATCCTGTTTTTTCTAGAACCACCTCAACCAACTCTGTAATAGTTAAGTGGTCTAGCTGCTCTCGCAAATCTAACATCATATTTGCAAAATCCCAGATAGACTGGGCTGCTTTACCCTTGATACCAGATAACATGATATTGGCTGAAGCATCTAGCATGGACATGTCTTGCATGTTCGCAAAGTCACGGATTTTCTCAACTGTACCTGGCCCAATTCCACGCTTCGGTTCGTTGATAATGCGCTCAAAACTGATATTGTCACTCAAATTAGCAATAAGATTGAGGTAAGCGATGATATCACGGATTTCCTTACGGCTGTAGAATTTGGTTCCTCCAACCATGGTATAAGGAATATTTGACTTGAGCAAGGCTTCCTCAATAGTACGGGACTGCGCATTAGTCCGATAGAGAACTGCAAAATCCTTGTGAAGGAAGTTTTGGTTGCGACCCAGTTCATCGATGGTTTTGGCTACAAATACAGCCTCATCTAGTTCATCATTGGCACGATAGTAAACGATTTGCTCCCCATCAGCATTTTGAGTCCAGAGATTCTTAGGACGGCGGTTTTTATTATTTTTAATGACCTCGTTAGCCGCTTGGAGAATTGTTTTAGTGGAACGGTAATTTTCCTCTAACAAAACAACTTTGGCTTGGGGATAATCCTTTTCAAAGTCCAAAATATTCTGCATATCAGCACCACGCCAGCCGTAGATAGACTGGTCCGCATCCCCAACCACACAGATATTTTTAAAACGGGAAGCCAAGAGTTTGACTAGTTGGTACTGTGCATGGTTGGTATCTTGGTACTCATCAACGTGGATGTATTGGAATTTCTGTTGATAGTAAGTCAAAACATCAGGATTTTGATCAAAGAGACGCAAGGTCAGCATAATCAAATCATCAAAGTCAACTGACTCTGACTGACGAAGCTCTTTTTGATAAGCCGTGTAACACTGAGCCACGATTTGCGTATACATATCGCCAGCTTGGGCAGCATAAGCCACATCATCAATCAAATCATTCTTAGCATTGGAAATAGTCCCTAAGATGCTCCGTTCATTCCATTTTTTAGGATCTAAGTTCAACTGCTTGAGAATGCGTTTCATGAGCGTTCGCTGTTCACCAGGATCTATAATAGTGAAATTGCGGTTGTAGCCAATATGATCCGCATCACGACGCAAAATACGAACACACATGGAGTGGAAGGTCGCAATCAAACAGTCCTGTGTCGCAGGATTGAGGCCATAGGCACGCTCCTTCATCTCACGCGCAGCCTTATTAGTAAAGGTAATGGCCAAGATATTCCACGGATTGACCATCTTTTCATCAATCAAATAAGCGATACGGTGGGTCAAAACACGAGTCTTTCCAGAACCAGCCCCCGCCATGATTAACAAGGGACCTTCTGTCGTTTGCACCGCCTCAGCCTGACGGTCATTCATTCCATTTAATAATGCGTTCATCTTCTCTTCCTTACTCTTGAAGTCAATATTTCTATTATATCAGAATTCAGGGAAAATATCTTTACCTAGACTGGTTGCGTGTAGAAGGTAACTCCTTATATCTAGATAAAAAATGAGCTTGGATAGTATTTCCAAACTCATTTTTTACTCAATGAAAATCGAAGTGCAAACTAGGAAGCTAGCCGCAGGCTGTACTTGAGTACGGCAAGGTGAAGCTGACGTGGTTTGAAGAGATTTTCGAAGAGTATAAAGTCAATTACAATATACTAGAACAAACCTAGGACTGTTCCATCGCTTTCAACATCCATGTTGAGGGCTGCTGGTCGTTTTGGAAGTCCTGGCATGGTCATGACATCACCAGTTAAGGCAACGATGAAGCCTGCACCTAATTTTGGTACCAATTCACGAATGGTAATTTCAAAGTTTTCAGGTGCTCCAAGTGCATTAGGATTGTCTGAGAAACTATATTGAGTTTTAGCCATACAGATTGGCAATTTGTCCCAACCGTTTTGAACGATTTGAGCGATTTGCGTTTGAGCTTTCTTTTCAAAGTTCACTTTGCTACCGCGATAGATTTCAGTGACAATTTTTTCAATCTTTTCTTGAACAGAAAGTTCATTGTCATAAAGACGTGTATAGTTAGCTGGGTTTTCAGAGATAGTCTTGACAACCGTTTCAGCAAGAGCTACACCACCTTCTGCACCATCAGCCCAGACACTAGCCAACTCCACTGGTACATCGATTGAGGCACAGAGTTCTTTCAAGGCTGCAATTTCAGCTTCTGTATCAGATACAAATTCATTGATAGCTACAACTGCTGGAATACCGAACTTACGAATATTTTCTACGTGGCGTTTCAAGTTAGCAAAACCTGCTCTAACTGCTTCTACGTTTTCTTCTGTCAAAGCGTCTTTAGCCACACCGCCATTCATCTTAAGGGCACGAAGGGTTGCGACAATGACAACTGCATCTGGAGAAGTTGGCAAGTTTGGTGTCTTGATATCAAGGAATTTCTCGGCACCAAGGTCTGCACCAAAACCAGCTTCAGTAACTGTGTAATCAGCCAAGTGAAGGGCTGTACTTGTTGCCAAAACTGAATTACATCCATGAGCAATATTGGCAAATGGACCACCGTGTACAAAGGCAGGTGTTCCGTAAATCGTCTGAACCAGGTTCGGCTTAATCGCATCCTTCAAAATCAAAGCTAAGGCACCTTCAACCTGCAAATCACCTACAGAAACAGGTGTACGGTCATAGCGATAACCAATAACGATATTAGCCAAACGGCGTTTCAAGTCCTCGATGTCTGTTGCCAAGCAAAGAATTGCCATGATTTCGGAAGCAACTGTAATATCAAAGCCATCCTCACGTGGAATACCATTTAGAGGACCACCAAGTCCAACGGTCACATGGCGAAGAGCACGGTCATTCAAGTCCACAACACGTTTCCAGAGGATACGACGTTGGTCAATTCCCAGCTCATTCCCTTGGTGCAAGTGGTTGTCAATCAAGGCAGAAAGCGCATTGTTGGCAGTCGTAATGGCATGCATATCCCCTGTAAAGTGGAGGTTGATATCTTCCATTGGCAGAACTTGGGCATAACCACCACCTGCCGCACCACCCTTAATTCCCATTACTGGACCAAGAGATGGTTCGCGGATAGCAATCATGGTTTTCTTGCCAATCTTGTTCAAGGCATCCGCAAGACCAATGGTAATGGTTGATTTTCCTTCACCTGCTGGCGTTGGATTAATGGCGGTAACCAAGATCAATTTCCCAACTGGATTGCTCTCAACTGCACGAATTTTATCAAAGCTGAGCTTAGCCTTGTACTTTCCGTACAACTCCAAATCGTCGTAAGAAATACCAAGTTTCTCCACAACATCAACGATTGGCTTCAACTCAATACTCTGTGCGATTTCAATATCTGTTTTCATTCAAAACTCCTCTAACCTCTAATAAGATAATTCATTATAACATAAAAAACAGATTTTTAATAGAAGTAAACTCTATAAACGTTCGTGAAATTTGCGTTTTTAAAGGATTTTAGACTTCTTTCTTAATTTTTATATGGCTTTATAGTTTGAAACTATATTCATTCCTTTTACCAAATTTTTATCACTTTCATTTTACTTACCGTTTATTTTTGTGTACAATAGTGCTATGAAAATTTTAGTTACATCGGGCGGCACCAGTGAAGCTATCGACAGCGTCCGCTCCATCACTAACCATTCTACAGGTCGCTTGGGGAAAATCATCACAGAAACCTTGCTTGCTGCAGGGCATGAAGTTTGTTTAATTACGACAAAACGAGCTGTGAAGCCAGAAGCCCATCCTAACCTAAGCATTCTAGAAATTAACAATACCAAGGACCTTCTACTGAAAATGCAAGAACGTGTTCAGGATTATCAGGTCTTGATCCACTCAATGGCCGTATCTGATTACACTCCTGTTTATATGACAGGGCTTGAGGAAGTTCAAACTAGCTCCAATCTAGAAGAATTTTTAAGCAGGCAGAATCATCAGGCCAAGATTTCTTCAACTGATGAGGTTCAGGTTTTGTTCCTAAAAAAGACACCCAAAATCATCTCTCTAGTCAAGGAGTGGAATCCTGCTATTCATCTGATTGGTTTCAAACTGCTGGTTGATGTTAGCGAAGATCATCTGGTTGACATAGCTAGAAAAAGTCTTATCAAGAACCAAGCAGACTTGATTATCGCAAATGACCTGACTCAAATCTCAGCGAACCAGCATCGTGCTATCTTTGTTGAAAAAGATCAGCTTCAAACAGTCCAGACTAAAGAAGAAATTGCAAAACTCCTCCTTGAAAAAATTCAAGCCTATCATTCATAGAAAGGAAAGCTATGGCAAATATTCTCTTGGCTGTAACGGGCTCAATCGCCTCTTACAAGTCGGCAGATTTAGTCAGTTCTCTAAAAAAACAAGGCCATCAAGTTACTGTTTTAATGACTCAGGCTGCTACAGAGTTTATTCAACCTTTGACACTACAGGTACTCTCACAGAATTCCGTCCACTTGGATGTCATGAAGGAACCCTATCCTAATCAGGTTAATCATATTGAACTTGGCAAAAAAGCAGATTTATTTATCGTGGCCCCTGCAACTGCTAACACTATTGCAAAACTAGCCCACGGCTTTGCGGACAACATGATAACCTGTATGGCTCTGGCCTTGCCAAGTCATATTCCTAAACTAATAGCTCCTGCTATGAATACAAAAATGTATGACCATCCAGCAACTCAGGCTAATCTGAAAACATTAGAAACCTACGGCTATCAGCTGATTGCTCCAAAGGAATCCCTACTAGCTTGTGGAGACCACGGACGAGGAGCTTTAGCCGACCTCACAATTATTTTAGAAAGAATAAAGGAAACTCTCGATGAAAAAACGCTCTAATATTGCACCCATTGCTATCTTTTTTGCAACCATGCTCGTGATACACTTTCTGAGCTCACTTATCTTTAACCTTTTTCCATTCCCAATCAAACCGACTATCGTTCATATTCCTGTCATTATTGCCAGCATTATCTACGGTCCACGCGTTGGGGTTACACTTGGATTTTTGATGGGGCTACTTAGCTTGACGGTTAACACGATTACAATTCTACCAACAAGCTACCTCTTCTCACCATTCGTACCAAACGGGAACATCTACTCAGCTATCATTGCCATTGTCCCACGTATTTTGATTGGTTTAACTCCTTATCTGGTCTATAAACTGATGAAAAATAAAACTGGTCTGATTTTAGCTGGTGCCCTTGGTTCACTTACCAACACAGTCTTTGTACTTGGTGGAATTTTCTACCTTTTTGGAAATGTTTTTGATGGTAATATCCAAAAACTCTTAGCAACCGTTATCTCAACAAACTCCATTGCCGAATTAGTCATTTCCGCAGTTCTAACCTTAGCCATTGTTCCAAGACTACAGACTTTGAAAAAATAAAAACAATCTCCACTTTCAAACCTGAAGGTGGAGATTTTGCTCTATACAGTTTCTTTTTAGTGAACTCTTTACTAACTTTCAACTAAAAAATGACCTATAAACCCAAGTAAATCCTTGCTTTATTGTCTTCTTTATAGTACTATACTAGTGTATATACAGTTAAAAAGGAGATTCTTATGAATACACGAAAAAAGACACAATTTATGACAATGACGGCCCTCTTAACGGCTATTGCAATTTTGATTCCGATTGTGATGCCCTTTAAGATTGTCATTCCTCCTGCTTCTTACACTTTGGGAAGTCACATTGCTATTTTTATCGCTATGTTCTTGTCGCCCTTGATGGCAATTTTTGTCATCCTAGCCTCTAGTTTTGGATTTTTGATGGCTGGCTATCCTATGGTTATCGTTTTTCGAGCTTTTTCCCATATCTTTTTTGGGACTTTGGGAGCTCTTTACCTACAAAAATTCCCCGAAACCCTTGATAAACCAAAATCTTCCTGGATTTTTAACTTTGTTTTAGCGCTTATCCATGCCCTTGCTGAAGTATTGGCCTGTGTCGTTTTTTACGCAACTTCTGGTACCAATGTAGAAAATATGTTTTATGTTCTATTTGTGCTAGTTGGATTTGGCACAATTATCCATAGTATGGTAGACTATACATTAGCACTAGCTGTCTATAAAGTGCTTCGAAAACGCCGTTAAAAGGAAAACTATGACAAAAGATCGCAAACAAGCCCTGCTCCAACTCTTAAAAGAAGCTCCTAAAGCCCTCAATGGCCAAAGTTTGGCTGAACATTTTCATGTCACACGTCAGGTCATTGTACAGGACATTGCAATTTTGAGAGCCGATGGCGCTCCTATCCTATCCACTAATCGTGGCTACGTCTATAAGCAAATTGATACTAACCCTTATGTCCACAAACTTTTCAAAGTTAAACATGAAGTTGAAGAAATCGGTCAAGAACTCCTTGCTATCGTTGATAATGGTGGGCGTGTTCAAAATACCTTGATTGACCATCCCGTTTATGGAGAAATTGAAACCTTGCTTAAACTGTCTTGTCGCCGAGATGTGCAACATTTTCTAGAACAAGTCGAACATTCTGACTTTAGACCTCTGTCTGAATTGACAGATGGTGTCCATTACCACCTAGTCGAAGCCGAAACACAACAAGACCTCCACTATATCGAGGAGGCCTTGGATCAGCTAGGTTATTTAGTAAAAGACTAGAAAATTTTCTTTTCCCAATCGTCTTCTGTACGGCGAGGGTAGAAAAATTCAGATTTGTCCGGAGCTTCCATCATCTCCATCAAAGGTAGCATATCATAGGCCAGATCCAAGTTTGGAATCTGGTCTTTTTGCACCCAAAAGCTCAAATACTAACAATAATATTTAAAAACTACATTGAATGAAAATTAACAACTACCTACTTACTAAAAATATATCACCAGTTATGTTGATCAACATTATCCTTAGTCACAAGATAAATTGGAGAAACTGTTTCTTTTTCCAGTTTTTTCCCTTGATAATGATCGATTGCTGATTGAATAGCAATTTCACCCATCTTAGCTGGTTGCTGAGCAATTGTGGCAGTAATATCACCTTTTGCAATAGCGTCATGTGCATCTGGTTGACCATCAATACCAACAATTAATACATTGCTAAGACCAGCTGCTTTTACTGCTTGTGCAGCTCCTAACGCCATCTCATCATTCTGTGCAAAGATTGCTTGTACTTCTTTGTTTCCTTGAATCATATTTTGCGCTGTATTCAAAGCTTTTGCACGATCAAAATTAGCGGATTGACTAGAAAGAACATCTAAATTTGTCTTTGAAATTTGTTCAAATCCTTTACCTCTATCTACTGTTGCAGAAGCACCAGGGACTCCTGATAATTCAAAAGTTTTTGCTTTTTCTCCCAATTGCTTGGTAATAAATTCGGCAGCCATTTTACCTGCTTCTACGTTATCAGAAGCAACAGTTGTCAAGACTTCACCACCATTACTACCGCGGTCAATTAAGATTACTGGAATATTTGCATTATTAGCAGCTTTAATAGATGTAACAATTGCATCAGAATCAACTGGATTAATTAGTAAAGCATCTACATTTTGACTAATAAAATTTTGAATATCATCTGCTTGTCTAGCAGCATCATCTTGTGCATCTGCTATCTTCAAAGTTACTTCTTTTTCTCCTGCGGCTTTTTCAAGACCATCTTTCATAGCCACAAAATAGGGATTGTTAGTAGTCGAAATAGAAACTCCTAATTTTAATTCTTTTGCCGACTTTTGAGTCGTAGATTTATTATCATTTGATGAATTTCCTAAACCAGTTGTTCCACAAGCTACTAAAGCAAAAATAAATGTTACAAACAAAGCAAAAATGCTAATTTTTTTAATAATTTTCATGTTATTACTCCTCGTAATATATATCTATAGGGATAGTTTCAATCCCGATTATTGTTCGTCATCTAATAAATTGTTACTATTTCCAAAAAAATTGAAAATTATTCTACTGTTTTACAACTTTAAAACGATCAATTAGAACAGCAATTAAGATTACAACTCCTTTTACTACTTGTTGCCAAAATGCTGAAACACCGATAATATTAAGCCCATTATTCAACACCCCAATAATTAAAGCACCTATTAGAGTCCCCAGTATACGACCTTTACCTCCTGATAATGAAGTTCCCCCAAGAACAACAGCTGCAATAGCATCCATTTCATAACTAGCACCTGCTGTTGGTTGAGCAGAACTTAAGCGTGATGTTATAATCAATCCAGAAATTGAAGCCATCATACCTGAAATTGAATAAATGATAATTTTCACTTTATTTAGTTTCACACCTGATATATATGCTGCTTTTTCATTCCCCCCTATAGCATACACAGATTTACCAAATGCTGTTTTATGAAGTAAAACATATAAAACAATAAATACAATAAACATAATAATTACAGGAAATGGAATTCCGACTATATAACCTTGCCCCAAAAATTGAAATAAGAATGTATCACTTAATCCTTTTGTGATAGGATTCCCATTTGTATAAACAAGTGTTGCGCCTCTAAAAATAGTCATAGTTGCTAAAGTAACGATAAATGGAGCTAATTTCCCGTAGGAAATCAATAAACCATTCATCATCCCCAGAATACAACCCAAAATTAAAGAGATGAGAATTGCTAACGTAACAGGCATTCCAGATCCTAATAGACCAGCGGTTAGCGCACTGGATAAGGCTAAAATTGATCCAACTGATAAATCAATTCCACCTGTTAGAATAACAAAGGTCATTCCAAAAGCGATCAGTGCATTTGATGTTACTTGCAATAGTAAATTTAACAGATTATTTGCTGTTAAAAAATTTGAATTGATAATAGTGATGACAGCCATTAAAATTATCAATGCTATTACTGTTGTCAATTCTGACATATACTTCATAGTATTTTTCACACTATTGTCCTCCTGTAGCTAGTTGCATAACTTTTTCTTGTGTAGCTTCTTGACGTGTTAATTCTCCACTAATTCTTCCTTCATGCATGACCATAATGCGATCACTGACTCCAATCACTTCTGGTAAATCTGAAGATACCATAATAATCGGCACACCTCGTTCAGCCAATTCATTCATTAATTGGTAAATTTCACGCTTAGCCCCAACATCTACCCCACGAGTTGGCTCATCTAGAATCAGTACTTTTGGTGCAATACCTATCCATTTTGCTAAAACTACTTTCTGTTGATTACCACCAGAAAGTGTTCCAACTTCCTTATCTGGATAACCTGATTTAATTCGTAGCCTATCAATTAAACGTTGTACAAATATATCACTTGTTTTATTATCAAAAATACCATTTTTAACAAAATCTCGAGTACTAGGTAAAGTCATATTATCTTTAATAGAAAAATCTAAAATTAATCCCTCATCTTTACGATCTTCTGTTAAGAAACCAATTCCATGCTTAATTGCTTCAAAAGGATTTTTAATTATCAGTTGTTCTTCGTTTATTATAATTTGACCAGATTTTAAAGAATCAATTCCAAAAATTGCTCGCATTATTTCAGTACGACCAGCACCCATCAAACCAGAAAAACCAAGAATTTCCCCTTGACGTACATAGAAAGAAATATCCGTAAAAGCATTACCAGAAAGATTCTTAGCTTGAAAAACAATATTCCCAATCTCAGCCTTTTTTTCTGGATAGTAATCTTCTAATTCACGCCCCACCATCTTTTGAACTAATTCATCCGCATTAGTTAACTTCGTTTTCTTGGTATCAATTACAAACCCATCCCTCATAACAGTTATAAGATCAGTAATCTTAAAGATTTCTTCCATCCGATGTGAAATATACACAATACCTACACCATCAGATTTTAATCCTTCTATCACTTTAAAAAGTGTTTCAGTTTCACGATCAGTTAAAGCTGCTGTGGGTTCATCCATAATTAACAAGGAAACTTCTGATAATAAACATTTTGCTATTTCTATCATTTGTTGTTGTCCGACTGATAATTGACCAATGATTGCATCGAGAGGAATAGAGATATTAAGACGTTTAAATGCTTCTTTAGCTTTCCTTTCCATACTAGCTTTATCTAGAAACCCAATCGAATTTTTAATTTCTCTTCCTAAAAAAAGATTATCAAGTACAGTCATATCTGGCCAAGTATTCATTTCTTGATGAATAAAACTCAGTCCAAACCGTTCTGCCTCTTGAGGATTAGAAAATGTTTTTTCTTTACCATCAATAAAAATAGTTCCTGAAGTAGCTGGAAAAAGTCCAGTTAAAATATTCATTAAGGTTGATTTGCCTGCACCATTCTCTCCCATTAAAGCATGAACTTCTCCTGAATTAAGAACTAAATCAATACTTTCTAAAACACGATTATTCCCAAAAGATTTTGAAATGTTCTTCATTTCAATTTTCATAGGCAACTCCCTTCTAAATAATAACTCCTGATTGCAAGATTATATTCGAATATGGTGTATCTTCCCCAGTGCGAATAACTGCCTTAACTTTAGTATTCATAGCTTTCAATTCTTCATGACTAATATATTCAATAATTATATTCGATCCTAAAAGATCTAGAACTGCTTGCCACTGTTCTTTGTTTTTTTCTTTAATTTCTTCTGCTAAGAAAATTTTTTCAATAAGTACATGATCTGAATATTCTTTTAAAACTTCTAAAAAACTTGGGCTACCTTTTCTTAATGCTAAATCAATTTTATCAACACCTTTTGGAACTGGCAATCCTAAATCTCCGATACAAACCAAATCCATATGACCTAAATCATCAGCTAGTTTTGCTATATTACTATTTAAAATCCCATATTTCTTCATATCCTGAATGCTCCTTTACTTCTTTCAAACTCGGCATGCCTCCTTGCGCTCCAAATCTTTGAACAGAAAGATGTGAAGCAATCGTTGCAAAGGACAATGCAACATTCATCTCTTTTCCTTTTGAGATAGCATAAGCAAAAGCACCATTAAACGTATCTCCTGCTCCTGTAGTATCAACTACTTCTGCTTTTATAGCAGGAATCTTCTGAACTGCTGTCCCATCATAATAAATAGAACCTTCAACTCCTAATGTCACAATCATTTTATTAGGATAAATTTTAATAATTTCTTCTAATTTCTTATCTGGAAAAAGCTCTGAACATTCATGCTCATTAGGAGTAATAAAATCACAAAAAGGAATCATCTCTATGTCTGTTTCTCTAGCTGGTGCAGGATTGTAAAGTACCTTAACTTTATTTTCTTGACAAAATTTAGCTATAGATAAGTTGGCTTCATGTGGTATTTCATTTTGTAATACAACAATACTTGCATCACTAATCAATTCCCACTCATTTTTCCAATCATTTGTTTTAACTAAATTATTCGCTCCAGGATAATAAATAATCCTATTATCACCTCCATATAAAGTAATTTGTGCAACTCCTGTAGATTGTGGTACCGTTCCCACATGTTCTGTAGAAATATTATTATTTTGCAGATTACTTAGTAAATCTGCTGAAAAAATATCTTCTCCAACGTTCCCAAATATGTAAATATTATCTTCTACACTGGATAATCTACCAATAGCTACAGCTTGATTTGCACCTTTTCCCCCTGGAACTATATTAAATGAATCCCCAAAAATCGTTTCACCTCCTTCTGGAATCCTTTTTGTTCTCATAACTAAGTCCATTGAAATACTTCCAACAACAACAATTTTACTCATTACTTTCTCCTTAATGTATTTCTTTCTACGTATCTAACAGGTAGTTTAATTTTACCTTCATCTATAGAGAACTTATTTGCCATATTATAGATTAGCTTTGCAGCCTGTTCTCCCATTTTATATGATGATTGGTGAATAGTTGATAAAGAAGGGTAAATAAATTGACTAAGTACAATATCATCGTAACCAATAATTTGAATATCATCTGGAATTTTTTTACCAATTGCTAAAATTTCATGAATATAAGCTATCGCATGAATATCAGAAGGTGCTATAATACTATCAATATTTGGATTTCTTTTTAGATTCTCTTTAGCTTCTTTTTGAATTTTTTCAAACTCAAACGTTTCACTTTCTTCAATACGAATCTCTAAAGATTTATTCCTCAAATAGTTTAAACTTGCTTCAAATCGTTCCGCAATGTTCTCAGCTTTATCATCTAAAACTTTAATAATCATAACTTGCTTAGCGCCAGCATTCCAAATTGCTTTAGCAGCCAAACGTCCACCCAACTGATTATCAGAAAAGACACCGTAACCTGTATCTTTACTAATTCGGTCAACCACAACAACAGGTAACGTAAGATTTGGAAATTCCTTTGTAAAGTCAAGTGTCGTTATAATACCAGCTGCATTTGTTTTTAACAAAAGGTTTATATATTCTTCTAACGAATCATGATCTGAAATAGTACCAACCATAATTCTATAACCTTTATCTTTCAAATATGATTCAGCCCCTCGAACCAATCTTGGGAAGAAGGGGTTAGAAATATCTGGCAATAAGAGTCCTACCATTTGATTTTTTTTAGTTTTCAAAGATTGTGCTAATACATTCGGTGTGTAATTTAATTTCTTGATAGCATTTTTTATCTTTTCTCTAGCATCATCTCCGACATAGCCTTTTTTCGAAATATATCTTGAAACTGTTGATTTCGATACTCCAGCTTCTTCAGCAACCTGTTTTATTGTAGTCATCACTCCTCCTTTTTATATTATGGAACCGTTCCCTTATTTATATAGTAAGCGTTTTCTTTGTTTTTGTCAATACTTTTTTAGAAATATTTTAAATTTATTTTAGAGTATATACTTTTTTCCCTAATCTCCTATTACTATTAGACAGGAAACACAACAAGACCTCCACTATATAGAGGAGGCCTTGGATCAGCTAGGTTATTTAGTAAAAGACTAGAAAATTTTCTTTTCCCAATCGTCTTCTGTACGGCGAGGGTAGAAAAATTCAGATTTGTCCGGAGCTTCCATCATCTCCATCAAGGGTAACATATCATAGGCCAGATCCAAGTTTGGAATCTGGTCTTTTTGCACCCAAGAAACTTCTCCTTCATCTGAAGAGCAAAGAGTACCAGAGAACTCAGTCGCCTTATAACAAACGACAATATAGCGCCCACCTGTATCTAGTGGCCAATTTTTAATGCCAACCAATTGAGGATTTTGGATAGTCAACCCTGTTTCTTCATAGATTTCACGAATAACAGACTCTGCGAAAGCCTCGCCATTTTCTACATGGCCTCCAGGAAAGGCATAACCAGACCATCGATTGGTTTCTGGAGAGCGATACTGCATCACCACGCGCTGAGTTTCAAGGTCTTCAATCAGACAAATATTTGTTAAAATTGTTAATTGTGCTCGAGACATACATAGACTCACTTTCTAATTTATTACATTTTCAGACTTGGTACCAGTACCATTAGCTTCTACTTTTTAAAATTATTTAGAATAGAATACCATCCGTTTTTCCTTTATAGGCTTTCCAAGTTCAAGCATCTTTTCTTGTCCATCAAAAGTAAAGCCCATTTTTTGATAGAAAGCAATGGCGCGCTTATTATCTTTCAATACCCATGAGAAAATTTCAGAAAAATGATCAAGAGCAATCAAAGTTGCTTTCACTAACTTTTGTGCGATACCTTTTCCATAATAGTCTTTTAAAACATATAAGGCAATAATTTCGCCAGCTTGAATAGTCTCATCACGAAAATTGCCATAACTGATAAAACCAACTACCTTCACGCCATCTATCGCAATCAATGTATTTTCTGGATATTTTTGACTAAAGAATCGACATCTTTCTAATGTCATTGTCTCCTGAAATTCTGCAGGCAAAAGGTCATCATAAGCCTCTCTCCACGTTTGCCAGTGAACAAGGGATTTACCTTCTATCTCTTCAGGAGTTTCCATTGATTTGATAATAACCGTCATTTATTTTCTTCTCCTTAATTCAACACCCTGACTTCCTTTGCTACTTTTTGTAGAAATTTTTGTCTTGTTGAACTTGTATTCACTTCACGTCCTAACTCTCCTAAGATTGAAACCTTCTTTGT
Organism: uncultured bacterium; assembly: GCA_963519555.1. Lineage (GTDB taxonomy): Bacteria > Bacillota > Bacilli > Lactobacillales > Streptococcaceae > Streptococcus. The sequence continues at coordinate 3,569 of CAUQNI010000010.1, read as the reverse complement.
TTTTATGCCACAGTGATTCAATACAGCATTCTTTAATACGGATATTCCATAACTGTCTGGAATATTAATCAGACCTGAAAATACTTTGTACCACCAAGTTGGTGCCATGGAGGTTGCATAGATACTAGCTGTTTTTCCTTTTAGTAACTTTTTGAACTGTCTACCTCTCAAGTAGTTCAAAATAAAGCTTCCTCGATTATTTGCTGAGTATGCAATGCCTGGCGTAAAAACACGATCAATCCACCCCTTCAATAGACTAGGCATACTACTCCACCAAATTGGATAAACAAAAATGAAATGATCTGCCCACTGAACTAATTCCTGAGAGCGTAGTATAAACGGATCGTCCTCCATCCTTTGTCGATAACCATAACGTAATACAGGATCAAAATCTATCTCATTTAGGTTAATAGATTCAAGCTCATGGCGATTTGAGTCAATATTTTCTACAATTGTTCGAAAAATTGCTTGACAGTAGCTTTCTTTATCAGGATGTCCATTGATAACTAAAATATTCATAAAATTTCCCTAATCCAACGCCTTGACTTCCAGCATCATATCACGTATCTGAGCAGCAAGTTCAAAATCAAGTACTTCGACGGCTTCTTGCATTTGTTTTTCTAGTTTCTTGACTAGTTCTTTGCGCTCTTGCTTGTTGAGGCTATTGATATCAACTTCCTTGTCTTCTTCCTTAGCAACTGCCTTGGTCACAGCAATCAGGTCACGGATTTCTTTCTTGATGGTTTGTGGAACGATACCATGCTCTTCATTATAAGCCATCTGGATTTTCCGACGACGGGCCGTTTCATCAATGGCACGTTGCATAGACTGAGTAACTGTGTCCGCATACATGATGACATGCCCTTCACTGTTACGGGCAGCACGACCAATGGTCTGGATGAGGCCACGCTCATTACGGAGGAAACCTTCCTTGTCAGCATCGAGAATAGCAACCAAGCTTACCTCAGGAACGTCAATTCCTTCACGGAGCAGGTTGATTCCGACCAAGACATCAAAGACACCCAAGCGCAGGTCACGGATGATCTCCGTCCGTTCCAAAGTCTTGATATCTGAGTGCATATACTTGACCTTGATGCCCATTTCCTTGAAGTAGTCAGTCAAATCTTCGGCCATTTTCTTGGTCAAGGTTGTAATAAAGGTTCGTTCGTTCTTTTCAACACGGGCATTGATTTCACCTAGGAGGTCATCAATTTGTCCCATAGTCGGACGGACTTCCACCTCAGGATCCAAAAGACCTGTCGGACGAATGATTTGCTCAATCACTGTCTCGGTCTGTTCATTTTCATAGTCACCTGGTGTCGCTGAAACGTAAACAATCTGATGAACATGACTCTCAAACTCTTCACGACGGAGAGGACGATTGTCCAGAGCAGACGGCAAACGGAAACCATAATTAACCAGCATTTCCTTACGCGAACGGTCACCATTGTACATGCCCTTGATCTGCCCCATGGTCATGTGACTCTCGTCAATCATGATTAAGAAATCATCTGGGAAGAAATCCAACAAAGTGTAAGGTGGCTCTCCTTCGCTACGTCCATCCATGTGGCGTGAGTAGTTTTCGACTCCATTTGTATAACCCATCTCACGTAACATCTCGATATCATACTCTGTCCGCTGTTTCAAACGCTGGGCTTCTAGCAGTTTGCCTTCCTTCTCAAAGACAGCTAACTGCTCCTCCAACTCTGCCTGAATCTTGGCAATGGCCACTTCCATATGGTCGTCATTGGTCACAAAGTGAGTAGCTGGGAAAATCGCCAAATGATCCACTTCTCCCAACACCTGACCTGTCAGAGCCTCCACTTCACGGATACGATCAATCTCATCCCCGAAAAACTCTACTCGAAAGGCATGCTCATCACGGGAAGCTGGGAAAATCTCCACCACATCCCCACGCACACGAAATCTTCCCCGTTGGAAATCAATATCATTTCGCTCAAACTGAATATCGACCAAATCATTCAAGAGTTTATCACGAGAAATTTCCAGACCTGGCCGCAGACTAACGACGCTGTCGGCGTATTCTTTGGGAGAACCCAAACCATAGATACAAGAGACAGAAGCCACGACGATAACATCATTACGTTCCAAAAGGGCTGAGGTCGCTGAGTGGCGGAGTTTGTCAATCTCATCGTTAACAGAGCTATCCTTCTCAATGTAGGTATCACTCGAAGGCACATAGGCCTCTGGTTGGTAATAGTCATAGTAGGACACGAAGTACTCAACAGCATTCTCAGGGAAAAATTCCTTAAACTCCCCATAGAGCTGTCCTGCCAGAGTCTTATTGTGGGCGATGACCAGAGTTGGTTTATTGACTTTGGAAATGACCTGACTCATGGTATAGGTCTTCCCTGTACCAGTCGCCCCCATCAGAATCTGTGCTTTTTCGCCCCCCTCGATATTATCTACCAACTGCTCAATAGCTTGGGGTTGATCTCCTGATGGTTGATATTTTGATACTAGTTTAAATTGATTATCTGTAATGCGATTAATCATAAGAATCCTCTCTCCATGTGTTATTCCTATTTTAGCATACTTGTAGCATTTTCACGAAGAAAAGGACGGACCGAAGTCACATCCTTTCATTTTCTTTCTTTAATTGATAAGCGAGATAAAGAATCAGCAGAAACAAAATAATACTGGACATGATAGAACCCTCAATCCCAAAAGACCCACCAGATAGCCAGTCTTGATTGCCTTGTGGAGTAAATTTCATGATTGAGGTTCCTGAAGACTGACCACTAACTAATACTCCAAAGAGGTTACCCTGTGCGAAATTCCAAGCTCCATGAATACCACCTATACCCCATATAGTATCTGTTTTGAGGAGGTAAAGTGACATGGCAACTCCGAATAAAAAGAGATCAATTGCAGATAAGAAAGTTATGCCTGAATTTCCTAAATGAAGTAAGGTAAAGAGACTACTAGATATGATAATAGCGACTTTAAGATTGGTTCTCTTAGCCAATTGTGGAATCAACCAAGCACGAGTAACCAATTCTTCTGCCGTTCCTTGTAAAATCCAAAAAGGTATTGTAAATAAAGTAAAAGCTAGCGAATAAGTATCCAAGTGAATGGAGTCAAATTGATACTGCCCCAACACTACTAGTCCAGCCAAAGCAAGTATAAAGAGGGATAGACCAAGACCGTATCCTTTAAGTAAGGCACTTAAAAAATTTTCTTTATAGAATCCCAAAGTTCGAATAGGTCTTTTCTCTACTTTTCTAGTCCATCTAAACACAGTTAAGATGATAAAACCAAAGGACAGTAATGATAAAATTAAACGAAAGTCACCTGTTTTATCCGTCAAGCTCTGATGCAAGGTCTGTAAGTAGCTTGCAAGATTTTGACCAGCCTCTCCAAAATTTCTAGCAAGTCCGACGAGAGCTAACAAACTAATACCATACAGAGTATAAGCCACAAACTCTCCTATGAAGACAAAAGCAAAGGCTAACAAGGGGCTTGTGTAAATGTTTAAACTCATTTTTGAAGTTTGGAAGTCTTTAAATATTCTTTTGTTCTTCATATCCCCGTCCTCTTTTCTTCTA
>CAUQNI010000009.1:0-78710 GCA_963519555.1 uncultured bacterium | reverse complement strand
CAAAAAAGGTCAAATTTTTGCTCTGTTTTCATTAGACAGAAACAAAAATTCAACCCCCTTTCACGACTGGAAATCCTTTTCCAAGGCAATCTCTTTTTAATTTTATTTTGTACCGAACAAGCGATCTCCAGCATCACCAAGACCTGGAACGATATAACCGTGTTCGTTCAAACGTTCATCCAAGGCTGCTGTAAAGATTTCTACATCTGGATGAGCTTCTTGAAGGGCTTTAACACCTTCTGGAGCAGATACAAGGCAGACAAATTTGATATTTGATGCGCCACGTTTTTTAAGAGAATCAACAGCCAAGATTGCTGAGCCACCTGTTGCCAACATTGGGTCTACGACAAAAATTTGACGTTGGTCAATATCTTCAGGCAATTTCACCAAGTACTCAACTGGTTGAAGGGTTTCTTCATCACGGTACATACCGATGTGGCCAACTTTAGCAGCTGGAACCAAGCTCAAGAGTCCATCAACCATCCCGATACCTGCGCGCAAGATTGGAACGATGGCCAATTTCTTACCAGCCAATTGTTTTTGAACTGTTTTTGTAATTGGTGTTTCGATTTCCACATCTTCTAGTGGAAGATCACGAAGTACTTCATACCCCATCAACATTGCAATCTCATCTACTAGCTCACGGAAAGCTTTTGTAGAAGTATCTGTACGACGCAAGATTGACAATTTGTGTTGAATCAGTGGATGATTAATAACTTCAATTTTTCCCATTTTTGGAATTCCTTCTTTCAATTTATTCTTCTTATTATACCAAAAAACGGTTTAAAAATCTTTCTAAACCATTTATTTTTGATAATTTTTACATTAGATCTGCCTCTTTAAGAGCTGCCTGTACTGTCTCAAGTGGTAGATGGGTCAATTCTGTCCCTTTTTCTTGATAAAGGTATTGGGCATAGTCGTCCATTCGGTACTGGTTGATGTAAACTACACGCTTGCAGCCGACCTGCAGCAATTGTTTGGTACAATTCAGACAAGGAAAATGCGTTACATAAGCCGTAAAACCTTTAGGAACACCACGCTCAGCACCTTGGAGAATGGCATTAACTTCAGCGTGAAGGGTACGAACACAGTGGCCTTCAATAACCAGACATTCGTGGTCAATACAATGCTCAGTCCCTGACACCGAACCATTGTAACCAGTGGAAATTACCTTATTATCCTTTACCAGAATTGCGCCCACTTTGGCACGTTTACAAGTGGAACGATTGGCAATTAGTAGAGCTTGGGCTGCAAAATACTCATCCCAGGCCAGTCTTTTTTCAGTCATATCTCTTCTCCTTTTTCTCTATTTTTTAAAAAATGGTAATCGTAAATCCGCAATCTTTTCAGCAGGTACCTTCATGCCATCCTTGATCCATTTTAAGAGGACAGAGACGATGGCCGAGCTCCAGAAGGAATGAAGATAAGAGCTGACACCTTTTGATTTTCCATGGTATTTTTCTAAAAATTCCTGCATGGCTTGGACAAAGATTTTTTCCAGATGGTAATCCAAGGCCAATTGAATCACTCTGGCTTCCTTTCTTGCCTCTCGGAAAAGGTGAACCCAGACCAGATAAAGGTCTGTCTTTAAATCGTAATGATGCAGCTGCTCCATGATATTATGGACAGTTCGTTTAAAGACGCTTTCTAAAATTTCCTCTTTAGAATCATAATTGCGGTAAAAGGCTGCACGCGAAACACCTGCACGTTTGACCAATTCAGAAATACTAATCTTGGTCAGGTCCTTTTTTTCCAAGAGTTGCAAAAGGGCTGTTTCAATGGCTTCTCTGGTTAATAAATTGGATTCTTGGTTTGATTTTCTGAGATTTTCAAGAGATTTTTCAGAGATTCTACGTTCAGACATAACATTTTCTTTCTACTTGTCACAACAGACAGATGAGGCTTTTGTTTCAAGGGTTTTCATGATATAATTGTAAAAAAAGACAGAACCTTTGTCAATGTATAACTGACAAAGATGGAGAATTTCTATGACTTGGAAGATTATTGCTGACTCTGGTTGTGATTATCGTCAACTGGCAAAACCAGCTATTGACACGACCTTTGTAAGTGTCCCCTTAACCATTCAAGTAGCTGATCAGGTCTTTATTGATGATGCCAATCTTGATATTGACCAAATGATGGAAACCATGTATGCAACTGCAGAAGCTTCAAAATCAGCTTGTCCAAGCCCAGATGATTATTTGCGAGCATTTGAAGGTGCCAACAACATTTTCCTAGTAACCATCACTGGTACTCTTTCTGGCAGTCACAATAGTGCTCAACTGGCCAAGAATATTTATCTGGAAGAACATCCTGATACTAAGATTCATGTGATTGATAGTTTGTCGGCTGGAGGGGAAGTTGACTTGCTCGTAGAAAAATTAAATGACTTGATTGACCAGGGCTTATCTTTTGAGGAAGTTGTTGAAGCTATCACTTCCTATCAAGAAAAAACCAAGTTGCTCTTTGTCCTAGCCAAAGTCGATAACTTGGTGAAGAACGGCCGTTTGAGCAAACTTATCGGTACAGTCGTTGGCCTTCTCAACATCCGTATGGTTGGAGAAGCTAGTGAAACTGGAACTCTTGAATTACTACAAAAAGCACGAGGACCAAAGAAATCAGTTCAAGCTGCCTATGAAGAGTTGGTAAAAGCTGGATATGCTGGTGGCCGTATTATCATGGCCCAACGCAATAACGAGAAATGTTGCCAACAGCTCTCAGAGCGAATCCGTGAAACCTTCCCACAAGCGGATATCAAAATTCTCCCAACATCTGGTCTCTGCAGTTTCTATGCAGAAGATGGCGGTTTGCTGATGGGATATGAAATTGATTAATTGCATTCTTGACAAGAGGTGACCATCATCTCTTGTTTTTTTGTGGTACAATAGAGCTATGAAACATTTTGATACTATTGTCATCGGTGGAGGACCTGCTGGTATGATGGCTACAATTTCCAGTAGCTTTTATGGACAGAAAACCCTCCTCATCGAAAAAAATCGGAAACTTGGAAAAAAATTAGCTGGAACTGGTGGGGGACGTTGCAATGTGACCAACAATGGTAGCTTGGACGACCTACTAGCTGGCATCCCTGGAAATGGTCGCTTTCTTTATAGTGTCTTTTCCCAATTTGATAACCATGATATCATCAACTTTTTTACAGAAAATGGTGTTAAACTTAAGATAGAGGACCACGGTCGCGTTTTTCCTGCTAGTGACAAGTCTCGGACTATTATTGAGGCTTTAGAAAAGAAAATCACTGAACTAGGTGGTCAAGTTGCTACTCAAACAGAGATTGTTTCGGTTAAAAAGGTAGACGAACAATTTGTTCTTAAATCAGCTGACCAAAGCTTCACTTGTGATAAACTGATTGTCACAACTGGTGGGAAATCCTATCCTTCTACTGGTTCGACTGGTTTTGGACACGAGATTGCCCGTCATTTCAAACATACCATTACCGAACTCGAGGCCGCTGAAAGCCCATTGTTGACAGATTTTCCACATAAGGCCTTACAGGGGATTTCTCTGGACGATGTGACCCTAAGCTATGGCAAGCATGTCATCACTCACGATCTGCTTTTTACCCACTTTGGTTTGTCGGGCCCTGCTGCTCTGCGCATGTCTAGCTTTGTCAAGGGTGGGGAAATTCTTTCACTGGATGTTTTGCCTCAACTTTCTGAAAAGGACTTGGTTGCATTTCTAGAAGAAAATCGGGAAAAATCCTTGAAAAATGCTTTAAAAACCTTGTTACCAGAACGTTTGGCAGAATTTTTTGTGCAAGACTATCCTGAAAAAGTCAAACAATTGACTGAAAAGGAACGAGAACAACTTGTCCAGTCCATTAAAGGACTTAAAATTCCTGTAACTGGTAAAATGTCTCTTGCTAAATCCTTTGTTACCAAAGGAGGTGTCAGTCTTAAGGAAATCAATCCTAAAACCCTTGAAAGTAAGCTGGTACCTGGACTCCACTTTGCAGGCGAGGTCATGGATATCAATGCTCATACGGGGGGCTTTAACATCACTTCTGCCCTCTGTACTGGCTGGGTGGCAGGATCAAACCCAATCTAAATATACATTACTAAACGGAACAATCCGCCCCAAAAGAAAGGAACTACTTTGGAACATATTATCTTGCTAAGGGGAGTGACTCCTAATGGAAAAAATGCTATCCCTAAAATGTCTTATCTAGTAGATATCTTGACAGAAGCTGGTTTTCAACAAGTTCGAACCTATATTCAAAGTGGGAATATCATTCTTGAAAGTGACTTAGATTTAGAAAAAATACGAGAGCGTGTTCATACTCTAATAAAGGAAAATATTGGTGCTGACTTAAAAATGGTAATCAAGAACAAAAGTGATTTTAAAAAAATTGTCCAAGAAAACCCGTTTGGAGAACACTATCTTTATGACCGTGTACACGTGATTTTTTATCAAGAACCTATTCAAAGTCTCCCTTTAGAAAAATTGAAAATTGATTACGGTGAAGAAGAAATTTGTATCGGCAACCATTGTCTTTACCTCTATCTCCCTAGAACTGCAAAACAAAAGAAACTCCATACCAACTATCTTGAAAAGCTTTTTAATGTAGATTTGACAATGCGAAAACTAAATGTAGTAGAAAATTTATTAAGCAAGTAGTGCTTGAATTTAGTAAAAATCGGAAGATCACTCCTCCGATTTTATTTTGTCTGAGTTTGGACATAGTGGGCAATGACATCTGATGTGTACTGGGCTGTTCCTGTTCCAAATTTGTCAATGTTTTCCTTAAACTCTGGATTGTAGACGTAGCCTTTACCGATATGACCGAATACTTCAATAGTACAATCAAATCCATAAGTACGAATAGCTTGCAATAGTTTGGCTGCTTCTTCTTGGTTTTCGGTTGCTGTTACAGGCAGACCAGCTTGAAGATTTTGTGCCAATGCTTGAAAGACTCGGTTAAAGGCAGCCGTAGCCTCGTCTTCGTGACCTTTTTGGCGCTCGAGAGCTTGGTCCATGACTTCTTGTCCATATTTCTCTACCGCCTCTTGGTGGTATTTTTGATGGTCTTGGTAGTTAAATCCAGCAAATTTCTCTTGGATGCTCATTTCTCTTTCTCCTTTTTGTTCTTGAATGGTTTTTTGCAAGGTGGAAATCAAGGTATCCAGATGTTGTCTTTCTCGAGTCAAATAGTCCAACTGTCTGGTCAAGTGGGGCAATAAATCTGTCCTTTCTTCCTTTAATAGCTCTGCTATTTTTTCTAAAGAAAAACCTAGATATTTGTAATAAAGAATGACCTGCAGCCGTTCCAAATCCTCCTGACTGTAGGTTCGATAGCCGTTTTCCGACTTTAAAGGAACCAAGAGTCCTATCTTATCGTAGTGGTGCAGGGTCTTGACAGAAACACCTGAAAGCTGCGCAGCTTCTTTTATATGGTACATGATTTCCTCCTTACAATGATAGTATAACCCCTACCCTTAGGTCAGAGTCAAGCGTTTTTGCGAAATTTTTTAAACTTTTTGATAAAGGTGTGAAAACTTGAAAATGGTTTTCTTGACAGACCTTAGAAAACATGATAGGATAGTCAAGTCTATCAATCAAAAGAAACGCTCACTTTGAGTACTGATGAGGCTATTTGCCAAGGGCAGTAGCTTTTTCTTTTGTAATACTAATTTTAGGAGTTTAACTATGTCTGAAAAATCGCAATGGGGTTCTAAACTAGGCTTTATCCTAGCATCTGCTGGTTCAGCTATCGGACTTGGTGCTGTTTGGAAATTCCCCTATATGACTGCTGCTAACGGTGGAGGAGGCTTTTTACTGGTCTTTCTCATTTCCACTATTCTAATTGGTTTCCCCCTTTTGCTAGCTGAATTTGCCCTTGGCCGAAGTGCTGGTGTCTCTGGGATTAAAACCTTTGGAAAACTTGGCAAGAATAGTAAGTACAACTTTATCGGTTGGATTGGTGCCTTTGCCCTTTTTATCCTCTTATCTTTCTACAGTGTTATCGGTGGATGGATTCTGGTTTATCTGGGGATTGAGTTTGGAAAATTATTCCAACTTGGCGAAACGAGTGATTACGCTCAGTTATTTACTTCAATCATTTCAAATCCAGCCATTGCCCTAGGAGCTCAAGCAGCCTTTATCCTATTGAATATCTTTATTGTATCACGTGGTGTTCAGAAAGGGATTGAAAGAGCTTCGAAAGTTATGATGCCCCTGCTCTTTATCATCTTTGTTGTCATCATCGGTCGTTCTCTCAGCTTGCCAAATGCCATGGAAGGGGTTCTTTACTTCCTCAAACCAGACTTTTCAAAACTAACTAGCGCTGGTCTCCTCTATGCTCTGGGACAATCTTTCTTTGCCCTCTCACTAGGGGTTACAGCCATGCTGACCTATGCTTCTTACTTGGATAAGAAAACCAATCTAGTCCAATCAGGAATCTCCATCGTAGCCATGAACATCTCGGTATCCATCATGGCAGGTCTAGCCATTTTCCCAGCCATGTCCTCCTTCAACATCCAGTCTGAAGGAGGACCAAGCCTGCTCTTTATCGTCTTGCCTCAACTCTTTGACAAGATGCCTTTTGGAACCATTTTCTACATCCTTTTCCTCTTACTCTTCCTCTTTGCGACGGTCACTTCTTCTGTCGTGATGCTGGAAATTAATGTGGGGAATATCACTGATCAGGACAACAGTCAGCGTACCAAGTGGAGTGTGATTTTAGGAATCTTGACCTTTGTCTTTGGCATTCCTTCAGCCTTGTCTTACGGTGTCATGGCGGATGTGCACATCTTTGGGAAGACCTTCTTTGACGCTATGGACTTCTTGGTTTCCAATCTCCTCATGCCATTTGGAGCTCTCTGCCTTTCTCTTTTTACAGGCTATATCTTTAAAAAGGCTCTTGCTATGGAGGAATTACACCTTGATGAAAGAGCTTGGAAACAGGGACTTTTCCAAGTCTGGCTCTTCCTTCTTCGTTTTATCATTCCAATCATTATCATCGTGGTCTTCATCGCCCAATTTATGTAATCAAAAAGGACTTGAGTAGTGAACTCAGGCCCTTTATTTTTATGGATGGCTAACAATCAATTCCAAACCTTGACCTTCTAATGTCCAATCTTCAACATCACTTGGTAGGATAAAGTGGATACCTTTTTGGATTGGATAATTTTTTCCTGCGACAGTCAGTTGACCTTGGCCAGCTAAGACGCTGAACAGGCTATAGTCAGCTGTCTTTTCGAAGTCAACTTTTCCAGTAATTTCCCACTTGTAAACTGCAAAGAAATCATTAGAGACAAGTAAAGTTGAGCGTAAATCATCTGCTTTGACAGTCACAGGACGGCTATTGGCAGGCTCGCCAATATTCAGAACATCGATAGATTTTTCAAGGTGAAGTTCACGCAAGTTGCCCTTGTCATCCTTGCGGTCAAAGTCATAGACACGGTAAGTGGTATCGCTAGACTGCTGGGTTTCAAGAATCAAGATGCCTGCACCAATAGCATGCATGGTGCCACTTGGTACATAGAAGAAATCTCCAGCCTTAACAGGCACTTTTGTCAGCAAGGCATCCCAGTTCTTGTCCTCGATTTGCTGGCGGAGTTCTTCTTTGGATTTAGCATTGTGGCCGTAGATAATCTCAGAACCTTCATCCGCTGCGATAATGTACCAGCACTCTGTTTTCCCTAGCTCGCCTTCATGTTCTAAACCATAGGCATCATCTGGGTGAACTTGGACACTGAGCCAGTCGTTGGCATCCAGAATCTTGGTCAAGAGTGGAAATACAGGCTCAGGACGATTGCCAAACAATTCACGATGCTCTGCATACAAAGTAGCTAGGTCTGTTCCCTCAAAACGACCATTAGCAACTTTAGAGACACCATTTGGATGGGCTGAGATGGCCCAATATTCTCCGATTTTCTCACTTGGGATATCATAGCCAAACTCATCACGTAGCTTGGTTCCACCCCAGATTTTTTCTTGCATAACTGATTTTAAAAATAATGGTTCTGACATTTTATTCTCCCGTCTGATTTTTCTTCCCTCATTATAGCAAAAAAAGAGTTCGAATTGAACTCTTTTTAATATCTTATAAAGTAGGGAGAAAATTTTATAAAAATAGTGAACAAATCCCTTCTTATGCTATAACTTTTGTTGGCGATCAAAGTCTACTATGCCCTATTTCATACGATAAAAATCAATCACTAGACCAGTAGGGCCTTTAACTAATAAGGACTCTGTTCCCCAATCGGTTACAGTTGGTCCGTTTAAAACCTGGATACCAAGTTCTTTCAACCGTTGGTAATTCTGGTCTACATCCTCAACCTCGATGTGAAGAATGATGCCTGACTGAAAGTTTTCCAAAGGAATCAAATGATTTTGGGACAACATCAGACAGTGACTGCCAATCGTAAACTGAGCAAAACTGTCATCAACATAATCGGACTTTTTATCCAAAATACGCTCCAAGTCAGCACAGACTTGGGGAACATCTGAAACGATAATATCTAATTGATTTAAATTCATTTACTATCCTCCATAAAAAGACCGGATTGCTCCGATCTGTTCAGTCTTTTTCTTCATGTACATAATTCCAAATCTCTATAGCTAAAGATAACAAACTTAGTAAGCAAATCATCTGTATAATTAGCTTTGTAGGTTGACGCAGTAAGCCAAACTGAGTCAGTATTACAAAGAGAGAAGAACCAAAAATCATTACTTGGAAAAAAATTGTTGTTAAACTAAATTTTGTTTTCATATCTTTTCCTTTCTAATTTCTACAACCTGATCCATTCGTTCATATACACTACTATCATGAGTTGCAATAATAATCGTACGTTTTTCATTTCGTAATCCAAGAATAAGGTCAATAATTTCACGACTATTCCTACTATCTAAAGATGCTGTTGGTTCATCTGCTAAGATTATTGGGGAATCTTTCAACATTATTTTAGCAATTGCAACACGCTGTGCTTCACCACCTGAAAGAGTAAAAATCTTACGTTTTAAATCTAATTGTAAATGAACATGCTCCAAGGCTTCTTTCATAAGAGCTTCTTGTTCTTTTTTGCTTTCTTTTCTACCGATAAATGCAAGTTCTAAATTATCTTTAATACTCTTATTTTCAATTAAACCATAATTTTGAAATAAGTAGCTTACATAATCCTTAAAATAGATTTTTTCCTTAATTTGTTTTAAGTCCTTACCATCAACTTCTACTGAACCGCTTTGGACAGTTTCTAACTTACCTATAATATTTAAAAGAGTTGTTTTGCCTGCTCCAGACTCACCTATCAAAGCATAGGTCTGACCTTCATGAAATTGATAATTAAAGTCTTTAAAAATAACATAATCATCAAATTGTTTACAAATATCTTTCAATTCAATCATACTAACCTCCTTTTAGATATAAAATATTAGCCTTTTTATCTTGTCTCAGTTGAAGAAGAAAAATTCCTGTAAATAATAGCAATGAGAGCAAAGGAATAGAAATTACAAACAAATTGAAGCCTAATATTACTGACAATAAAGTACAAAAAATATAGCTACTAGATAAAATTGAAAAATAAACATGATGAATTTCAAAAAGTGACTTACCTGCTAATCTCTCAATGAAATAAGTTTTGCGCCCTTGATAGAGGTAAAGAGTGTTCAGTAATACCATCAATAAAATGGAACTCACAAAACTAATAATCATCGCAAAAAATAATATAAATCTATCTGTCTCTACTTTTTGAATTCTATTTTCAAATGAATACATGCCATTTGAAAAACTACCAATACTAGCTGTTAACTTGTATTTAGAAATCAATTCTTTCACTACCTCGGGTTTATCAAAAATATAATGTGCCAAAGAGAATTGGCGAATTGTTCTATTTTCATAAGCAGAACCAAATACAGTAATAATTGGTTCATGAACAAAAGCATTTTGATTCACTAAGTAATTAACCGAAGTGAAGATAGGGTAAACAAATAGATTTTCACCGCCTTGATAAGTGGCTATCTCAATTTTCTCATTAGGATCTTTCTTTTTTACAGGAGCATCATCTGGAGCAAAGCCTTTTTGTTCATATCGCAACCAAGCCTTATGTAATTCTGAAAAGTTTGATTCTTGATTCTTTGGTATTAAAACGAGACGATCAAAATCTCCCATTTGTTCAAAGAATGCTTGAGCTTCCATACTCAACTGAATTCCACTTTTTTCAACAAAACGTCGATTCACACGAATTTCATTTGATACCATATCTGGGGTAGGATAATAAGAATTAGCTGAAGAACTCTTTTGAAAAGCAATTTTATCTAAATTTGTATCTATATAAAGGAGATTTGTTTTTTGACTAAGTTCTGAATAAAAAGCTACTTCTGCTTCTCTGTCTTTATTTGACTCTCCAGTATATAATTCATTAGTAGCGAAATAATTAGAATGCTTACTCCATTCGTCTCGTCCTACTTGTAATGTTGACAATTGTTGATTTAAGTTAACAACACCATAAACGCTATACATCACGATTAAAAGAGATAGTAACTGCGTCAAAATAACCAAAATGAACACAAGATGCAAAGGTGCCTTACCTTTTATAGATAGATTAAGAGCTTGCTTTTGTAAAATATGGTAAAAAATATTTGATAAAAAGAAATTTAAAAAAAGTAAAAGAAATAACCAAGAAAGCAACGGATAAAATACTAGACTTAACGACAAAATGTTTACAGTTCTAGTAGAGAATAAGAATAAAACTGTCGCTAAATAAACTATACTTGCTATCAATATTAAGAAAATACTATCTTTGCTAATATTTCTTAAAGCAATTTGATATTTCCCTCTACCTGACAATCGTTCTATACTTACAGAACGCAGTTTGGCTATGTAGTCAGCCAGTGTCAGAGTCCCAAAAGCAATTATCAAAACTAATGTAAAAGTAATCGATTGAGGATAAGTCACAAATACCTTTAACAAGGTCAAACCAGAACTTGATTGTTCAACAATTGCTTGATGTCCTTTTTGGTTTAAAGTTTGTGCTAGTTCCTGTGCACTTAAGTTTCCTCTTACAATCAAATATAAGGTGTCATCAGATGCATTTTGGATTAGGTTTTGATCTTGTTGTAATGGTAAATCTACAGGTAGTTCACCTCCAATTGGTATATAGGTATTTTCTGTCTTTCCCCTAACATTATCCTTTACAGAAACAATCCTACGAGCTAAAACACTCTGTTTATCTTTTGCAATCTCTTCTAAATCCTTCTTAATGGTAGTAGTAGATTTCTCTACAGAAATCATCTTACTATATCCACCCAACATTTCACTTTTATATTGGCTAATAAAGAAAAGGCTAACAAAAGCAATTAAAACAAAGGAAAAAGTTGCAAGGCTTCGTTTTAGAATGTTATACATAGACTACTCCTTTCTACATTATTTAAAAAGGTTGCTCTCTATCTATTCATGGAGATACTTTCAATCCCGAATTTCATTGTTCCCTATGTGACTATTATATGGTTTCCCAGACCTATAAAATTGAATAGTAAACTGAATATCCTTATCACTCTCTCCTCCTAATGAATTAAGAAAATCCACTTACTACAGCTATTTTAAAAATATTTCTCCTTTCCATGTCATGTCTTATTTTCTACTGTTATATTTTTATTATAAGAATTTAAGAAAGCGTTGTCAACTATTTATATGTAATTTCTTTATATTAAAAAGACCGGATTGCTCCGATCTTTTTGGTTTCGCTCTATGGAAATCAAAGAATAAACAAGGCTGAGCCAAATTTAATATCAATCTCCTGCTCAAACACTGCTACTGATAGAAAAAACTACTTCATACGATAAAAATCAATCACTAAACCAGCAGGACCTTTTACAAGCAAGGATTCTGTTCCCCAATCAGTTACAACTGGCCCATGTAAAATCTCGACACCAATCTCTTTCAACCGTTGGTAGTTCTGATCTACATCCTCAACCTCGATATGAAGAATGATTCCTGACTGAAAGTTTTCCAAAGGAATCAAATGATTTTGGGACAACATCAGACAGTGACTGCCAATCGTAAACTGAGCAAAACTGTCATCAACATAATCGGACTTTTTATCCAAAATACGCTCCAAGTCAGCACAGACTTGGGGAACATCTGAAACGATAATATCTAATTGATTTAAATTCATTTACTATCCTCCATAAAAAGACCGGATTGCTCCGATCTTTTCAAGTTCTGCTCTATGAAAATCAAAGAATAAAATCTACAAGTTTTACATTTGATTTTCGACGAGAGGAATTATTTAATTACGCGTGATTGCAATCCTTCTTCTTCCAAGAAGAGACGGAATGGTACGAGTTCTTCTGCTTCGTATTTTTCCTTGAAGGCTTTGATTGCTTCTTCTGAGTGAAGTTTTGGATCCAATTCAAGTACTTCTACTGGAAGTGGACGGTGTGGAGTGATGCGAGCATCGATCACAACAGTTTTACCTTCTTTGTTCAATTTAACAGCTTCTGCAACAACTGCGTCGATATCTTCGATACGGTTTACTGTAAATCCAACAGCTCCTTGAGCTTCAGCAATTTTAGCGTAGTCAGCGTTTGTGAAGTCACAACCAAACAAGTGTTTGTTTGTGTCTTCGTATTTGTCCTTGATGAAGGCATATTTATCATTTGAGAAGACAACGTTGATAACTGGAAGGTCGTATTGAACGTTTGTGATAACGTCTGGGTAGCACATGTTGAATGCACCATCACCCATGATGTTCCATACTTGGCGATCTGGATTGTCTTTCTTAGCAGCGATCCCACCAGGAAGGGCAATACCCATTGTCGCAAAGAGTGGAGATGTACGCCACATGTTCTTAGGTGTCATGTGAAGGTGACGAGTAGATGTTTGAGTAGTGTCACCTACGTCGATTGAATAGATAGCGTCTTGATCAGCATGTTTGTTGATTGCATTGTAAACTTGATACAATTGCAATTCACCCTCAGTTTTACCTTCGAGTTTGTTCATGTAATCACGCCAGTTTTGATTGTTCTTAACGTTTGCACGCCACCATGGAGTTGATTCAACTGGGTTTACTTTGTCAAGGATAGCTTTAGCTGCTTGACCTGCGTCACCAAGGATTGAAGCGTCAAGGGCATGACGTTTACCAAGTTTGTAAGGATCGATATCCACTTGGATGAATTTTTCAGTGTTCTTGAATGCTTCGTAAACTTCAGCAAATGGGAAGTTTGAACCAAGGAAAAGAACTGTGTCTGCTTCAAAGACAACTTCGTTGGCTGGTTTCCAACCAACACGGTAAGCAGAACCTGTCAAACCTTCATAGTTCCATTCGAAAGCTTCAAAGTTTTTACCAGTTGTGATGATTGGTGCTTTGATTTTACGTGACAATTCAGTAATCACTTCACCAGCTTTCACACCACCGTAACCAGCGTAAATAACTGGACGTTCAGCATTGTTCAAGATTTCAACAGCTTTGTTGATTTCAACTTCGTTCAAAGCAGGAGCGATGAATGAACGTTCGTATGAACCTGAACCGTAGTATGAGTTTTCGTCGATTTCTTGGAAACCAAAGTTTACTGGGATTTCAACAACAGCTGGACCTTTTTTAGAAACTGCAGCACGGCAAGCTTCGTCGATAACTTTTGGCAATTGCTCAGCGTAAGCTACACGTTTGTTGTATACAGCGATACCGTTGTACATTGGGTTTTGGTTCAATTCTTGGAAAGCATCCATGTTGAGTTCGTTAACTGGACGTGATCCAAGGATCGCTAGGAATGGAGTGTTATCCATAGCTGCATCGTAAACACCGTTAATCAAGTGAGTCGCACCTGGACCACCTGAACCAACTGCAACCCCGATTGAGCCGCCGAATTTAGCTTGCATAACCGCTGCAAGAGCACCTGTTTCTTCGTGGCGAACTTGCAAGAAACGGATATCTTTGTCTTCAGCCAAAGCGTCCATCAATGAGCTGAGTGTTCCTGATGGGATACCGTAGATTGTGTCTACGCCCCATGTTTTCAATACGTTAAGCATTGCTGCAGATGCAGTAATTTTCCCTTGAGTCATAATGATAACTCTCCTTCAATTATTTTTAAATTTACTAAGAAGCATTCAGATAAATTATGAAAACGCTTTTAGTAAATTTATTACAATTCTAATTTACCACATTTAATTTTAGTTTACTAAGAATCTGCTCAGAAGTTTTTATTCTCTATTACAGTACAGTCTGAAAACGTTTTTAGTTTCTGTTTTATAATACTCAATGAAAATCAAAGAGTAAACTAGGAAGCTAGCCGCAGGTTGCTCAAAGCACAGCTTTGAGGTTGCAGATAAAGCTGACGTGGTTTGAAGAGATTTTCGAAGAGTATAAAAAGCGAGCAAGCCCGCTTTTAGTCTATTTTACTAAAGTTTAAGAGAAGGGAACTAGTCAGAACAGATACAGAACTAAATGCCATGGCTAGACCTGCCAGTTCTGGGTTAAGGGTCAGTCCAACACCTGAAAAGACTCCTGCTGCTATCGGAATTCCAACGACATTGTAGATAAAGGCCCAGAAAAGATTGAGTAGAATACGATTAAAAGTTTTCTTACTCATGTCAAAGGCACGTACCACTCCTAGAAGGTTATTAGTTGTCAACACCAAATCTGCTGACTCGATAGCGATATCTGTGCCAGCACCCATAGCAATTCCCACATCTGCTACACTGAGGGCAGGAGCATCATTGATACCGTCCCCAACAAAGGCTACTTTGCCAGCCGCTTGTAGTTTATGGATTTCATGGGCTTTTTCTTCTGGCAAGACACCTGAAATGACCTCTTCGATTCCGATCTGATCGGCAATAGCACGCGCCACACCTTCATTGTCTCCTGTCAGCATGACTGTTTTAAGACCTCGTTTTTTCAACTGACTGATGGCAAGCTTGGCATTTTCCTTGGGAATATCTTGCAAAGCAAGCAAGCCTTTGATTTCATTGTCAACAGCCAAGAACACAACTGTCTTAGCTTCTTTTTCCAGTTCTTCTAGTTTTTCTTGATAAATGCTAGAAATGTCCATACCATCCAGCATTTTAGCATTTCCAAGCAGAACTTGTTTTCCATTGATTTGCCCTGAGACACCTTTTCCGTGCAAGGCTTGGAAATTTTCAACAGTTTGAAACTCAAGTCCAGCTTCACTCGCTCGTTTCACAACGGCTTCAGCCAGTGGGTGTTGAGAAGCTTCTTCCAAGGAGGCTGCCAATCCAAGCACTTCTACTTCGTCGCCGATGATATCTGTTACCACAGGCTTCCCTTCCGTCAAAGTTCCAGTCTTATCAAAGACAAGAGTTTGAACTTTCTGGATTTCCTGTAGAACCATTCCATTTTTGAGGAGAACTCCCATCTTGGCACTGCGTCCTGTCCCCACCATAAGGGCTGTCGGTGTTGCGAGCCCCAAAGCACAAGGACAGGCGATAATCAAAACCGCCACCGCATAGAGAAGAGAAGAGACAAAACTCGCTCCAAGCACGACCACACTATCCCTGAGCAAGACGAACCAAATCCAAAAGGTCACAATCCCTAAAATGACAACTGCTGGGACAAAAATACCTGAAATTTTATCCGTCAAGTCCTGAATCGGCGCACGACTTGTCTGAGCTTTCTTTACAAAGTCCACAATCTGAGCCAAAACAGTCCCTGAACCAACTTTTTCTGCTCTAAAAACAAGTGTTCCACTATTATTGATGGTTGAACCAATGACGGTATCTCCAACTGTCTTGTCCACAGGCAGACTCTCACCTGTCACCATAGACTCATCAATACTAGAGATACCTTCTACTACGACACCATCAACCGCAATCTTTTCACCGGGACGCACTCGAATCAGGTCACCTACCTTGACTTGCTCCAAAGGGACTTGAACATAGCGTTCATCACGCAAGACTTCTGCAGTTTTAGCCTGCAAGTCAAGTAATTTCTCCACAGCTTGGGAAGTATTTTTCCGCATTTTCTCCTCAAAAACGGCTCCCATAAGAACGAAGAAGAAGATAAATGCAGCACTTTCAAAGTAAACGGGGAGGTCAGCGAAGAGGGCAACTAAGCTATAGAAATAGGCCACTAGGGTTCCCAGAGCAACCAAGGTATCCATGTTGGCATTGTGTTTTTTAAAGCTGGCCCAAGCGCTCTTGATATAAGGTCCGCCTGCTACTAGCATAATCGGCGTTGTGGCTAAAAAGGTGCCCCAACGCATGACTTGGTGACTAATTCCTCCTGTCGACATCCCAATCATGAGAATCACAAGAGGCACAGTAAAGATACTAGTAATCCAAAAACGCTGTAAAAGTGATAGAGATTTTCGAGTCTTCTCAACAACTGTATAACTTCCCTTTTGCATCTTCATGCCACAAGAAAATTCATGTTGACCTAATTCTTGAGGTGTAAAACGAATGACTTTCTCCTCGTCTACGCCGATTGGTTCCAAGATTCCTTCTTCTTCAAACAGAATTTCCTTATAACAGTTTGAAGGTGTCACACGGTGAAAGGTGATCTCAGCAGGAACTCCTTTTTGCAGTTGAATGTGGGCTGGATGGTAGCCTTTTTCAGCTCGGATACGGATTTTTTGAACACCATTTTCAAGACTTGCTTTTACAATTTCAGTCATATCATTCTCCTATTCTACAATCATCTTGCCGTGCATCATATTCATGCCACAAGAGAAATCATACTCTCCAGCCTGCTCAGGCGTGATTTCCACTACATACTCTTCTCCCATAGGCAGGTCCGCATGTACACCAAAGTCTGGAAAAACAATTTGGTCCAGACAGGGTGAAGGGTCCTTACGGTCAAAGACAATGCGGGCTGGCACTGATTTCTTGAGGATAATCAACTCAGGCGTATAGCCTCCCATGACCTCCACTCGAATCTCTTGGTAGCCCTTTTTTTGCTGGGCCTTTTGTCCAGATTTTTCAGGCTTTTTGAAAAACCAAAAGCAGATAAAGGCGATAAGGGCAATACAAATAATGGTTACAATAATATTCAACATGACGTCTCCTTTACATACAATTACATCTTACTTCTGTCACAGCGTTTGATTTCTTCTCAGAAATCACAGCTTCCAACTCTTCCAAGTCAGCCTGAGTAAAATCACATTCAGCAATCAAATCAGCCAGCAAGTTCTTAATCCTACGGGAACAAACCTTGTCCTTGATATCTTGGACAAGTAAATCCCGACTTTGGTCCAAAGTTAAAAGGGCTGAATAGACAAAGAACTTGCCTTCTTTTTTCCTTGTCAGACACTCTTTCTCAACCAAACGAGCCAAAAGAGTTTGAATGGTTGACTTGGACCAGTCGAACCGCTCCGCCAGAACCCTGATCAAATCCGTACTGGTCTGTTCGCCCTGCATCCAAATAATCTTCATGACCTGCCATTCTGCATCTGAAATCTGCATCATCACACCTCCTAAAATCTACATTTGTCAATCACAGTTATTAGTATACTTCAAAAATCTACATTTGTCAATTATAAAATTAATCTTTTCTTTGAAAAATTGAATTTTAATCATTTGATGAGAGATTTGCAGTCAAATCTTACTATATAAACTATAAAAATATGCTATACTAAAGAAAAAAGAAAACAACCACTAGGGGTGCGTAAAGCTGAGATTAACGACTGTTAGACCCTTTGACTCAATCTAGGTAATGCTAGCTGATGGAAGTGGAAATGATAATGGGGACTAGCAGTCTTCTATTGCCTTTCTGAAACAGACTAGCTTGTTCTTAAGAATACAAACTTCAGTTGGTTGGGAGGTTTTAGATGACTTATTTACCCGTTGCTTTGACCATTGCTGGGACTGACCCTAGTGGTGGTGCTGGCATTATGGCTGATTTAAAGTCGTTCCAAGCTAGAGATGTCTATGGAATGGCCGTTGTGACCAGTCTTGTCGCTCAAAATACCAGAGGCGTTCAATTAATCGAGCACGTTTCTCCTCAAATGTTGAAAGCCCAATTGGAGAGTGTCTTTTCGGATATCAAGCCTCAGGCTGTAAAAACTGGGATGTTGGCAACTACCGAAATCATGGAAATCATCCAGCCCTATCTTAAAAAGCTGGATTGTCCATACGTCCTTGACCCTGTTATGGTCGCTACGAGCGGAGACACCCTGATTGATACCAGTGCCAGAACCTACTTAAAAACAAATCTGCTTCCACTTGCAACCATTATCACACCCAACCTTCCTGAGGCAGAAGAGATTGTTGGTTTTTCAATCCATGATTCCGAAGACATGCAACGTGCCGGTCGCCTGATTTTAAAAGAATTTGGTCCTCAGTCTGTGGTCATCAAAGGTGGTCATCTCGAAGGCGGTGCCAAAGACTTCCTCTTTACCAAGGATGAGGAATTTGTCTGGGAAAGCCCACGGATTCAAACCTGTCACACCCATGGTACTGGATGTACCTTTGCTGCAGTGATTACGGCTGAACTAGCCAAGGGTAAAACCCTTTATCAGGCAGTTGATAAGGCCAAGGCCTTTATCACAAAAGCCATCCAAGACGCCCCTCAACTCGGTCATGGTTCTGGCCCAGTCAACCATACAAGCTTTAAAGATTAAAAAAACTCTCTAGTTCCCACTTTAAGGGAATTAGAGAGTTTTTATACTTCTTCAAACTACGTCAGTTTTATCTGCAATCTCAAAGTTGTGTTTTGAGCAACCTGCAGCTAGCTTCCTAGTTTGCTCTTTGATTTTCATTGAGTATTAATTAGAAAATAATATCATCCAACTTTGTTAAAAAGGCTTGCGTTTTTGCCTCTATATCTTCTGCCTGCATCAAATCACGTACGACAGCTACACCAGCTATACCCGTGCCGATAAGTTGGTCAATATTCTCTGATGTCAAGCCGCCAATGGCAACTACTGGAATAGCGACCCTTTGGCAAATTGTTTTCAAGGTTGAAATCAGGGTGATAGGCGCATTTTCCTTGGTCGTAGTCGGGAAAATGGCTCCTGTCCCCAAGTAATTCGCCCCTCCTTCTTCTGCCTCAAGGGCTCTTTTTACAGTTTTAGCTGTGACACCAAGTATTTTGTCAGGGCCCAAGACTTGTCGGGCAACCAGAACTGGTAATTCATCGTCTCCAATATGCAGACCAGCAGCATCAACTGCAAGACAGACATCCAAACGATCATCGATGATCAGGGGCACCTGATAGGCATCTGTTATTTCCTTGACTTGTTTTGCCAGTTGATAATATTGATTGGTTGTGAGATTTTTTTCTCGCAATTGGACTATGGTAACCCCTGAACGGCAAGCCGTCTCAACCTTTTCAAGAAAACTTTCCAAGGAATCTTGATAGCGATTGGTTACCAGATATAGTCTAAGTGCTTCTCTATTCATAAACCTCTCCTTTGATAGCATCTAGCCAGTTTTCATCTCTTTTGAGGAGCGAAAGCTGATTGAGTACTTGGTAACGAAAATCTTCCAATCCCATTCCTTGAACAACTATTCTCTCAGCAGAGATATTGAGATAAGAAACTGCTAGGCAAGAAGCTTCAAATGCGGTCTTTTCTTGGCTGAGAAAAACAGCTGTCAAGGCTCCAACTAGGTCTCCTGTCCCTGTTATCCAATCCAATTCTTCACAACCATTTCCCAATACAGCAACCTGATTTTCTGAAACGATGAGGTCCTTGGGGCCAGTGACTAAGAATGACATACCTGGATAGGTCTGACACCAGTCTTTCAAGACTTGAAGTAAATCCTCAGTTTCTTGATCTTTAACACTCGCATCGACCCCAACGCCGTGGTGTTTTAAGCCAACAAGACTTCTGATTTCCGACATATTTCCTTTAAGGACCGTAGGTCTATAGTCTAAAAGGTCTCTGACTAAGCTCTTACGAATGGATGAAGCTGTTACGCCAACCGCATCTACTACCATTGGAAGAGAAACTTGAGCTGCATAAGAAGTTGCCATACGGATTGCTTTTTCCTTCTCAGCTGACAAATGCCCTAAATTGATGAAGAGTCCCTGGCTTTGCTTAGTAAAATCAAGAACCTCACGGGGATCATCTGCCATGACAGGTTTACATCCCAGAGCCAAAATCCCATTTGCCAATATCTCACAAGAAATCTCATTGGTAATACAGTGAATGAGGGAAGTCGTTTCCAGAGGAAAGGGATTTGTAAATGCCTGCATCAGTCTATCCTTTCACCAAAGAAATATCCCTGCACTTTTTTAAAGAATTCCTGCTTGATTAAAAATCGAAAGGCAATAAAGGAAATCGCTGTACCGATTAAGGTTGCTCCGAAAAATCGAGGAGTGTAGATAAACCAGCTAAGCTTAGCAGCCGATCCTGTAAAGAGTACCATAACAGGATAGGAAACAATAGAACCAATAATACCTGTTCCCAAAATTTCTCCCAAGGCAGAAAAATAAAATTTTCGACCATACTGATAAAAGAGACCTGCTAGAAGGGCTCCAAAAGTCGCTCCTGTGAGAGCTAAAGGCGGAATCCCTTGAGTCGTCATACGGATAAAGGCTGTCACTGTAGCCATAGCCAAGGCATAAACAGGTCCCATCATGATTCCTGCTAGAATATTGACCACACTGGACATCGGTGCCATTCCCTCAATCCGAAAGATAGGCGTAAGGACTACATCAAGGGCAATCATCATGGATAAAATGGTTAATTTGTGAACTTGTAATTGGTGCTTTCTCATGTTTCTATTCTTCTCCTTTTTCTAAAGACTGTAAATCGCTCTTCCATGTCTGGTGTTGGTAGGCCATTTCCCAAAACTTAGCTTCCATATGAACACTGATGTGGAAGGCATCTAGCATTTTTTTCTTGTCTGTCTCGTCACTTTCTCGATAGAGTTGATTGACCAGCACTCCCTCCTCTCTGATCTGCTGCTCTAACTCATCCGTAATATAAGTTTCAATCCATTGTTGGTAGAGAGGATTTGGTGATGGTTTAAGATTAAGTGATTTGCCTATATCATGATATAACCAAGGACAAGGCAGCAAACTTGCAAAGGCAATGCCCAAGTTTGGCTCTGCAAATTGCCGATAAATGTGAGAAATGTAATGATAGCAGGTTGGAGCGATTGGATGTTGCTCTATTTCCTGATCGCTGATTTCCAATTCCTTGAAAAATTGTTGGCGGATAAATAACTCACCTTCCACTAGACTCTGAGCATTTTGTTTCAAGAGTCTTTTCATCTCTTGGTTTGAAGTCTTATCAGCCAAGAGGTGATAGGCTTCTGAGAAGGCCTTCAAATAGTAGGCATCCTGAATCAAGTAATAGCGAAAGATGGACGGGTCTAAATTTCCCTCTTGCAACTGTAAAACAAAGGGGTGATGAAAGGAAGCCTGCCAAGCTTCCTTGGATAATTCCATCGCAATATCTGTAAATTCCATAATAACTCCTTTATAAAAATAGACTGGTTTGAAGCAATAAAAAGAACAGCAGGTAGATGAATATTGTCCTTTGAGGAATATAAAAAGTCCGATAACGATTCTCCACCTGTGCATGTTCGTCATATCCATGCGCCGATAGGGCTCTAAGGTAAAGATGGCGCCATCTAAAGACCGTCATCAGAACCTTACTGTAAATCAAGGGCGACCAAACATGCAGTTCTTGACCACGTAATAAGCAAGCTTCCTTGAGGGACTTGATTTCTTGCTGAATAAGGGGAAAGGAATTGAATACCACAATCAAGGCATAGGCCCAAGAGCGTGATAACCCCTTTTGAGCCAAATATAAAAGAAGCTCTTTTAGAGAAATAGAGGAAACAAAAACAAGACCAATACAAACGGTCACAAAGGCCCTCGTTCCAAGCATGACTGCCTGCGAAGCATCTCCGTGTAACTGAACTGCCCAGTAGTTGGCCAAAGATGGCAAAATGGCGAGTAGAATCATCCAAGCCAACATCTTAAATCGACGGTAATAGAGCATAAAGAGAATGCAAAATGTGGCTACCGAAAGATTCAGAGCAATCGAAGGAATAAAAGATGTTTCCAAGGATAAAATCAGCAAGAAGAGACTGATAATCGGTGTCTGGGTTGCTACTTTGACCATACTATCTCACCTCCCCTTGAGCATTGCTACTCTGAGATGTGAGTAGTTTGGTAATTGTCACTTCTTTCACATGCCGAAGACCCTCACCAGTCATCTCAATCCAATAATCAACCACAGAGATTAAGGGATCTAAACGATGGCTAATGATCAGAAAACTTCTTCCTTGATTTCTGTCCTCCACAATCCACTGACAAAAATAATGGCAAGCTCTACCATCCAAACCCGCAAAAGGTTCATCTAGCAAGATCACAGAAGCCTTACTAGTCAAGATGGTCAAGAGCTGAAGAATCTTTTGCTGACCACCACTTAATTGATAGGGACTCTTATCGAGCGCCTGCTCCAGATCAAAATACCGTAAAGCTTGGAGTATCCGCTGATTTCTTTCAGAATCAGGTCCATCTAATTGAAGTTCCTCTCGCAGACTGACTCGGATAAACTGTTTCTCAGCTTCCTGAATAACACCCGTCAGGTCACGGTACAAACTCTTTTTCTTTTTCAGGACTGTCCCCTTCCATATAATGCGCCCCTTATACTTTTGAAATTGAAGAATAGACCGAAAGAGAGTTGATTTTCCGACACCATTATCACCCAAAATACAGGAAATTCCTTGGTAAAATGTGAAATCAGCAATCGAAAAGAGGGGACGCTTATCCAGCTCACAAGTCATTCGATCCATATGGAATAGTTCTGGACTAGAAGCAGCATTCTTTGAAGAAACCTGTATCATCTCAGAGGAAGGGATTTGAAATACTTCCCTTAGTTGTCCGTCTCTTAGCTCCACCATATGATCGATATAGGCTTCATAATCAGATAAATCATGGTCGCACAGGATGACTACCTTCCCATTAGAGGCTAACTCTTTTAGAATCTCCAATATCTCGATTCTGCTCTTGCGGTCAATGGAAGCGAAGGGCTCATCCAAGAGATAGACCCTAGGATTCATAGCAAAGAGAACAGCCAAAGCAGCCTTTTGCTTTTCTCCACCTGATAAGTGATGAATGGGACGGTGCAAGATTTTCTCACAGCGACATTGTCGAACCACCTCTGCTATTTTAGAATCAATTTCCTGAACGGGATGCCCAATATTTTCCAAGGTAAAAATCAGCTCCTCAAACAAGTTCTCCATGGTAAATTGATGATTGGGATTTTGAAAGAGAATGCCAACCGTCTGGACACGTTCGATGATAGAAAGCTGACTGACCTCGTTCCCATTTATCAGGACTTGACCGCTATAGGGAAGAGAACTGACTTGGGCGATCATTTGAAAGAGGCTGGATTTTCCTGAACCACTGCTCCCAACTAACAAGGTAAAGGCTTGCGCATGAAAAGTAAAATCAATCGGCTCAGAGAAGATTGGGGACTGAATCGCTCGTAGTTCCAGCCCCATCTATGCCTTGCCCCCAGCTGCAAACTGATGATAAAGTTTAACAATGGCACGAACTAAAATTGTACAGAAGAAAAAGACGGAAATAAAACGTACTACAAACAAGGAAAGGACAAAAGGAAGGGAGAAGGCGTAGTAACCTAACTTAATGTATTCATAGACAAAGCTAACAAGCGTAATCCCAATACTATTGGCAGTTAGAGAGAGCCAACTTTCATAGCGATTCTTGGTTACGATAAAACCAAGTTCACTTCCCAAACCTTGAACCAAGCCAGACAAAAGAGCGCCTAGACCGAATTGGCTACCATAAAGGACTTCAGCAAGCGCAGCTAGTACTTCTCCAATCGTTGCACTTCCCACTCTTGGAACAAAGATGGCAGCAATAGGCGCAGCCATACACCAGAGACCAAAGAGGATTTCATTGGCAAAGGCCTGTAAACCAAGAGGGGCTAAAATCAGAGTGAGGATATCAAACAGATAACCTGAACCCACAAAAACGCCACCAAAAAAGATAGACAAGAAAGCAAGTAAAATAACATCTTTTAACTGCCATTTTTTCAACATAAAAAACTCCTTTATTTAAAGAAAAGTGGGGCATTCAAGGTGAGCTACCGAAAGACTTGCCGTCAAGCCTATCCTCTTTTGATAAACAAAAAAACTCCAATTACGAACGAGAATTAGAGTTTAGCTTACAAGATTAGACAGTTCTTTTCGACATAGGAAAAAAACTTTTCACATTTCCCTTCGACAGTACTAACTGTAGCAGGTTCAATGGGTATCATCTCAGCCTAAAGCACCCCAAATGTCTTTATTATTTAATTATATAATTATTTTAACAGACGATTTATTCTAGTTCAAGAAATTGAACTGGAAATACAGCCTTGTACTCACAAAGATAGCAAGTCTTTCTTTTGCAAAAACCAAATGTCTTGTTTGATAGATTAGCCATTTGAGATAAATCTAGGCATAACTTTTTAGAAAAGGGAAACTTCCACTTACTTAGAATCCAAGGATAGATACCTATTGTTCACTCATTTCTAGAACAGTTTTTTCTATATTTTTTGCATACGATATTGCTGAAATGATTGAAACACCATCCATATTAGCCTTCATAATGTCTTTAATATGTTGCGTCTGTATCCCACCAATTGCAACTATGGGCATTTGTGGCAATAGTTTTCTCATCAATTTAAGACCTTCATAACCTATAGCACCACCAGCATCGTCCTTTGACTGGGTATCAAATACAGGACCAACACCAACATAATCTACATATTCAACTTTTGATTGTTGAAATTCTTCCTCGTTTTTTATAGAAAGACCAATTATTTTATCTGGCATCAATTTTCTAATTTCATCAACTCCAAGGTCATCCTGTCCTACATGTACGCCATCAGCGTCAATTTCCATTGCCAAATCTATATCATCATTAACAATAAACGGAACATTATATTTTTTACAAAGATCCTGTAGTTTCATTGCTAATTCGACTTTTTCTTTACCTTCTAAGGCTCCTTCACCTTTTTCACGGAATTGAAATAAGGTTATACCACCTTTTAAGGCTTCCTCAACGACCCTATATAGATCTTTTCCTTGGCAAGTAGTCGTTCCACAAATAAAATATAGTTTTAGTAATTCTTTATGAAACATTTTACTTCACTCTTTTGAATTCCTTTACATCTTCGTCTGTAATCTCGTATAAGGCATTTATAAATTCAACTTTAAATGTTCCAGGAAGATGTCCATTTGGACGTTTTTCTGCCATTTCTCCAGCGATATTGTAAACCAACATTGCTGTTTCTAATGATTTCAATTCTTGACCTTTTTCTAGTCCGATAAAGCTTGCTACTACAGCACCTAATAAGCATCCTGTCCCAATAACTTTTGGCATCATGGCACTACCATTATGAATCGTTACCACTTCTCCATTAACCGCAATAGCATCCACTTCACCTGTTACTATTATAGGAATATTGAACTTCTCATTTGCTACTAGAGCAATTTCATCAATATTATCTACGCCCGCACTATCTACTCCTTTAGATGCCACATTTATCCCTACTAACGATGCAATCTCGCCAGCATTTCCTCTAATCGCTGCTAGTTTGTAATTGTTGATTAGATCATCTGCTACTTTTTTTCTATATTCTCCTGCTCCACAGGCTACAGGATCTAAAACTGCTGGGACATTATATTTCTCTGCAATTTTCAGAGCAGCTTGGTATAATTTCCAATTTTCATCTGTCAATGTTCCTATGTTTATTAATAAACCACCAGCATACTTTAACAAATCCTCTAAATCTGCTGGAAACTCACTCATGGCTGGTGATGCACCCAGCGCTACTAATCCATTTGCTGTGAAATTTTTTACTACATCGTTGGTGATGCAAATGACCAATGGTGCTTTTTCTTTTAATAATTTTAAACTTGTCATATTGAAATCCTTCCTTTTCACTTTATACGATCTACTGATTTCGATTTATCTCTATCTTTCGTTAAGAAATTTTTTTCATTTACATTGAATGATTTATGCTCAATGAAAATCAAAGAGCAAACTAGGAAGCTAGCCGCAGGTTGCTCAAAGCACTGCTTTGAGGTTGTAGATAAGACTGACGAAGTCAGTCACATATATAATCTAAGGTGAAGCTGACGTGGTTTGAAGAGATTTTCGAAGAGAATTACCTCATCAAATTTGTCAACATCCTGAACTTTCTCTAAGCATCATAGCCAATATCAAAAAAGTCTAATTCTAAAGCGACCGCTTGATTCCAGCGTTGCTGAAGTTCTGTCAAATCTTCTCGACCTTTCCCGACACGATTGAGTTCGTCAACCAGAAATTGAACCCACTCTGCAAAGAAAGGACCTCTGTGGAGATTGATCCATTCCGAATGAATGTAGGCTTCAGGTAGAGCCAAATCTTTAGAACCCCAGTCTAAATAGAGACCTTCCGCAATGACCAACATGACCAAAAGATGGGCATAGTCCGATGAAGCCACTGCCGAATACATTAGATCCTGAAAGGCTTTTGTTACAGGGTGTAAGGTCACTTCTAGATAGTCATTCTCTGCTACTTTTAACTCTTTAAAAGCCTTTTGGAAATAACCGTCTTCATCTGCTTCAAGAAAGCCTAGTTGTTTGGCAAAACGAAGCTTAGATTCAAGCTGGTCTGCGTGGGCTACGCAGGCACCCAGCATAGATAAGAAGGCATCAAAGAAGTGATAATCTTGAATTAGGTATTCTTTTAAGACCTTATTCTCAATTGTCCCCGCAAAAAGTTCCTGAACAAAACGATGATTGATTGCAGCCTGCCAATCCTTCTGACTTCTTTTTAATAATTCTCCAACAGTCAAACCTGGCTCAAATGCATAGTCTTGTGTTTCCATATTTACTTCTCCTCTCTTTACTCGTTCGTAATCAACAAAACATCAAGAAAATCCTAGTTTTACTTGACCTTTTTAAAGAAAATCAAGGGCGTTCAAAAAGAGTTACCTAAATGCTTTGTATCACCTTCATCCAGCTTATATGAACAAAAAAACTCCAATTACAATCAAGAATTAGAGTTGACTTACAAGATTAGATCGTTCATTTCGACATACGAAAAAAACTGTTCACATTTCCCTTCGCCAGTTTTAACTGTATCAGGTTCAATGGGTATCATCTCAGCCTAAAGCACCCCAAATGTCTTTATTATTTAATTACTGCACCAGTATAGCAAAAAATGAAAGCCCTAGCAAGATATTTGACTGTAAAATATTTTTATATGGTTTTTGATGCGATTTTCCTTTATTAAAACGTTTAAAACACAAATAAAAACCCCCACATTATGTGGAGGCAAGCTGTTTTATCAATACAATTTTAAGTCACGTGGATCAACTGGGAAAGTTGGGTTGTATGGGTTGTGACGGAGTTTAAAGTGTTTAACATCTTCAATAGTCTGAGTTCCAGATAATTGCATGACTGTCTTCAATTCCGCATTCAAGTGTTCAAAGACTTGGCGCACACCGACACTACCACCGAGAGCCAAACCATAGATAACAGGGCGACCAATAGCTACCAAGTCTGCTCCTGAAGCCAAGGCTTTAAAGACGTGTTGACCACGACGAATACCTGAGTCAAAGACGATTGGTACACGTTTATCAACTGCTTCTGCTACTTCTTGAAGTGAGTCGAAGGCAGCTGGTCCACCGTCGATTTGACGACCACCGTGGTTGGTTACCCAGATACCAGAAGCTCCCGCAGCAAGCGAACGTTCAACATCCTCACGGCATTGTGGTCCCTTGACATAAACAGGAAGTCCTGAGTATTCAGCGATAAATTCTACGTCGCGTGGAGACAAGCGTTGTTTAGCTGATTTGTAAACAAAGTCCATTGATTTACCAGCACCTTCTGGCAGGTATTCTTCAACAATCGGCATGCCAACTGGGAAGACAAAACCATTACGCTTATCCACCTCACGATTGCCTCCTACAGTCGCATCTGCTGTCAAGACAATCGCTTTGTAACCTTCAGCCTTGACACGGTCCATGATGTGGCGGTTAATGCCATCATCTTTACTAAAGTAAAATTGGAACCAGTGAGGTGTCCCTTGAAGGGCTTCTGTAATTTCTGGAAGATCGACAGTAGAGTAGGAACTGGTTGTATAGAGGGACCCAAACTCATGCACACCACGCGCAGTCGCCACTTCACCCTGTTCGTTTGCTAATTTATGAGCCGCAACAGGCGCCATGATGATTGGTGAAGACAATTTTTCACCTGCAAATTCAATCTCAGTACTTGGATTTTCAACATCACAAAGAGTATGAGGAACGATGAGTTTGTGGTTAAAGGCACGAATATTCTCACGCAAAGTGAAGGTATCTTCCGCTCCACTAGCGATATAGCCAAATGCTGCTTTAGGGATCACTTGCTGCGCCATTGGCTCCAAATCATAGGTATTGATGAAATCTACATGACCTTCTGCATTGCTTGTTTTGTATGACATAAAATGCCCTCCTTAATAAGTAAGCGTTTACTTTGTATATTACAAAAATATCTTAACTCTTTTTTCAAAACTTTTCAAATATTCTGTTTGAAAATTTCAGAAATTTTATTTCTATGATAAAAAATCCTTATAACAGCAATAAAAAATACATATTATCCAAAGGAGCTTTTAAGTGCTACAATAACTGTATTATTTCTAGATAGGAGGTTCTATTTTTGGATTGGTCCATTGTTGAACAATATCTACCACTATATCAAAAGGCATTCTTTCTGACCTTGCATATTGCAGTTTGGGGAATTTTGGGATCCTTTCTGCTAGGTTTAATCGTTAGTATCATCCGGCATTATCGAATTCCTATTTTGGCACAAGTAGCGACAGCCTACATTGAATTGTCACGTAATACGCCCCTTTTGATTCAACTCTTCTTTCTCTACTTCGGACTTCCCCGAATCGGGATTGTCCTATCTTCAGAAGTCTGTGCCACTTTAGGACTGGTCTTTTTAGGAGGCTCCTATATGGCAGAATCTTTCCGAAGTGGGCTGGAAGCCGTCAGTCAAACCCAGCAGGAAATTGGATTAGCTATCGGTCTGACACCTCTACAGGTCTTTCGCTATGTGGTTCTTCCGCAAGCAACAGCGGTGGCCCTACCGTCTTTTAGTGCCAATGTCATTTTCCTCATCAAGGAAACCTCTGTTTTCTCAGCAGTGGCTTTGGCCGACCTCATGTACGTTGCCAAGGACTTGATTGGGCTCTATTATGAGACAGACATTGCGCTAGCTATGTTGGTAGGTGCTTATCTGATGATGCTGCTACCCATCTCACTGGTCTTTAGCTGGATAGAAAGGAGGCTCCGCCATGCAGGATTCGGGAATCCAAGTACTCTTTCAGGGAAATAATCTCCTGAGAATCTTACAGGGATTGGGCGTTACGATTGGGATATCCATCCTGTCTGTCCTCTTATCCATGATGTTCGGAACAGTCATGGGAATCATCATGACCTCCCATTCTAGAATCATACGATTTTTAACACGATTGTATCTGGAATTTATCCGTATCATGCCCCAGCTGGTGCTACTCTTCATCGTTTACTTTGGCTTAGCTCGAAACTTTAATATTAATATCTCAGGTGAGACTTCAGCTATTATCGTTTTTACCCTCTGGGGAACAGCTGAAATGGGAGACTTGGTACGTGGAGCTATCACTTCTCTCCCTAAACATCAGTTTGAAAGTGGACAGGCACTAGGCTTGACCAATGTTCAACTTTACTACCACATCATCATCCCACAGGTCTTGAGAAGACTGCTACCTCAGGCAATTAACCTTGTCACTCGGATGATCAAAACCACTTCCTTAGTTGTTTTGATTGGGGTTGTTGAAGTGACCAAGGTTGGACAACAAATCATCGATAGCAATCGCCTGACCATCCCAACTGCTTCCTTTTGGATTTATGGAACCATTCTGATCTTGTATTTCGCAGTCTGCTTTCCTATTTCCAAACTATCCACTCACCTAGAAAAACATTGGAGGAACTAAATGTCTGAAACTATCTTAGAAATCAAGGAACTAAAAAAATCCTTCGGAGACAATCCCATCCTCCAAGGACTTTCTCTAGATATCAAAAAAGGCGAAGTTGTCGTCATCCTAGGTCCATCAGGTTGTGGGAAAAGTACTCTCCTTCGTTGCCTCAATGGCTTAGAAAGTATTCAAGGTGGAGATATTCTGCTGGATGGTCAGTCTATCGTTGAAAATAAAAAAGACTTTCACCTAGTTCGCCAAAAGATTGGTATGGTTTTTCAAAGCTATGAACTCTTTCCCCATCTGGATGTCTTACAAAACCTCATCCTAGGCCCTATCAAGGCTCAGGGACGCGACAAGAAAGAAGTAACGGAAGAAGCCTTGCAACTACTGGAACGTGTCGGTTTGCTAGACAAACAACATAGCTTTGCCCGTCAATTATCTGGTGGACAGAAGCAACGGGTTGCAATTGTTCGTGCCCTCCTCATGCACCCAGAAATTATCCTCTTTGACGAAGTGACTGCTTCGCTGGATCCAGAAATGGTGCGTGAGGTTCTGGAACTCATCAATGACTTGGCCCAAGAAGGCCGTACCATGATTTTAGTAACCCATGAAATGCAGTTTGCCCAAGCTATTGCTGATCGGATTATCTTCCTCGACCAAGGGAAAATTGCTGAAGAAGGAACGGCTCAAGCCTTCTTTACCAATCCACAAACCAAACGAGCCCAGGAATTTTTAAACGTCTTTGACTTTAGCCAATTTGGCTCATATCTATAAAGGAGATTCTTATGAAACTATTCAAACCACTTTTAACTGTTTTGGCACTTGCCTTTGCCCTTATCTTTGTCACAGCTTGTAGCTCAGGTGGAAACGGTGGTGCATCGTCTGGTAAAACCACTGCCAAGGCTCGCACTATCGATGAAATCAAAAAAAGCGGTGAGCTACGAATCGCCGTATTTGGAGACAAGAAACCATTTGGTTACGTTGACAATGATGGTTCTTACCAAGGTTACGATATCGAACTTGGGAACCAACTGGCCCAAGACCTTGGTGTCAAGGTTAAATACGTTTCCGTCGATGCTGCCAACCGTGCTGAATACTTGATTTCAAACAAGGTGGATATTACCCTTGCCAACTTTACAGTGACTGACGAACGCAAGAAACAAGTTGATTTTGCCCTTCCATATATGAAAGTCTCTCTGGGTGTCGTATCACCTAAGACTGGTCTCATTACAGACGTCAAACAACTTGAAGGTAAAACCTTGATTGTCACAAAAGGAACGACCGCTGAAACTTATTTTGAGAAAAATCACCCAGAAGTAAAACTCCAAAAATACGACCAATATAGCGATGCCTACCAAGCTCTTCTTGACGGACGTGGAGATGCCTTCTCTACTGACAATACGGAAGTCCTAGCTTGGGCGCTTGAAAATAAAGGATTTGAAGTAGGAATTACTTCTCTTGGTAATCCAGATACCATTGCGGCAGCAGTTCAAAAAGGCAACCAAGAATTGCTAGACTTCATCAATAAAGATATTGAAAAATTAGGTAAGGAAAACTTCTTCCACAAGGCCTATGAAAAAACACTTCACCCAACCTACGGTGACGCTGCTAAAGCTGACGACCTAGTTGTTGAAGGCGGAAAAGTTGATTAATACTCAATAAAATCACAAAAAGAAATCAGGTAATCCTAGTGACTACCTGATTTTCTATGTTTTAGGCATTTTGCCAATTCTCTTGGTCTTCTTTAAATCGTTTTAGAAGGTCCAATCCTTCTGGCGTGATATAGCCTTCTTCTTGGGCTAGATGGATGAGCTCACTGTAGTTTGAAAGTGTCACCAATTTCACACCAGCATCCGCAAAGTTCTTATCTGCCTTTGGCAATTGGTAACTGAAAATCGCTACAACTCCAATCACATCTGCTCCTTCGCGTTTGGCTGCTGCAACAGCTTCAAGAACAGAACCACCAGTTGAAATAAGGTCTTCAACCACTACCATTTTTTGACCTTGAGCTACACGTCCTTCTATTTGGTTACCAGCTCCGTGGTCTTTTGGTTTGCTACGGATGTAGGCAAAAGGCAAGTCCATCTTGTCAGCAATAATGGCTCCGTGTGGAATCCCTGCCGTTGCAGTTCCTGCAATCACTTCTACATCTGGAAAGGCTTCTTTAATAGCTTCCACAAAGCCATTTTCAATGAGGGTACGAGTTTCTGGATAGGCTAGTGTCACACGATTATCAGTATAAATCGGCGACTTGATACCAGATGCCCAAGTGAAAGGCTCCTCTGGTTTGAGGTAAACGGCTTGGATTTTCAAGAGGTGGCTAGCGATATCTTTAGCAAGTGTCATGGTCTTCTCCTTTTATTTTTATAATCTAGTTCTTTAATTCCAGTCCTGTGTCCATTCATCCTTGATGGCATGATAAGCTGCAACAGGATCTTCAGCTTGGGTAATGGGGCGTCCCACTACGATATAGTCACTACCGATTTGATAGGCATCTGCTGGCGTCATCACACGTTTTTGATCTCCAACCGCAGTACCTGCTGGACGAATCCCCGGTGTCAGACAGATAAAATCTGGTTTGGTAGCCTGCTTGATGACTTGCACTTCCTGAGCCGAGCAAACAACACCATCCAAGCCAGCTTGAGCTGTCTTCTTAGCATAGTGAATGACAGACTCTTGCAGACTGGTTTGGATGTTTTGAAACTCCTGCATCTGGGTTTCTGATGTTGATGTGAGCTGAGTGACAGCAATCAATTTAGCTTGGTTTCCAAGACCTTCTCGCGCAGCCTTCATCATCTCTACACCACCAGCTGCATGAACATTGGTCATGTCCACACCAAGCTGAGACAAGACCTTCATGGCTGATTTGACTGTATTGGGAATGTCATGAAGTTTGAGATCCAAAAAGACACTATGACCCAGGCTTTTCAAGTAAGACACAATCTCAGGACCCGCTGCATAATAGAGCTCCATCCCTACCTTGAGATAAAGGCTTTCTTCTGCTGGGAAAAGAGCTAAAAATTCCTTGACCGCCTCAAAATTAGGAAAATCAAGAGCAATGACTGGACGATGTTCTCGCATAGGTTTCTCCTTTTACCTTTGCTAGTGAGAGAGTCTGGGCAACAGAAATCACGAAAAAAGGAACCTGCCAACAGCAAGGTTCCACGAAAAATGGGTAGTCTCCACCCTTTCACCGTCTAACCTTAGCTGCCTCTCTGGACTGCTTTAAAGGTTTTCTATTATTCTATTATTTCTACTAGCACTTGTCAAGTAAAAACATGGCAACTAAAGAGCTATAGGAGAAAAGCTAAGCCTAGCGACGCGATGAACGCTGACTTGTTTGATTTCGATTGCTCTCTTCCTCCAGTTTTTTCTTCTCTTCTTCCAATTTATTCTGCTGTTCTTCTAGCCTTTTCTTCTCTTCCTCTTTCTGTTTCTTCTCAGCTTCCTTAGCCTCTTGTTTGGCTTTTTCCTCAGCCTCCATAATGACTTTATCCGCCACAGTGTAGCTGTAAATTCCAGCTTCCATATCAATCACACTCGGTTCTGACAATTGTGACTTAATCTTACTGTAATATGGCAGTTTCTTACTCATTTCAGATAGAGGAACCAAGACCTCGTCCGAATCATTCATGGTCAATCGAATTAAATCTGAAGTCACCTTGCTTGGGGCTAGTTCCACCTTTTGGATAGCCGCCTTGAGTTCTGGGCTAATTTGAGAAAGTTCTGACGTAAAGGTTTTGATTTGTTCGCTGTCATTAAAGAGAACAGATAAATAAGTTTCTGGCAGACTGACCAGACTCACAGAACTAGTCTCAAGCTGACCGCTGGAAAGAATAGGATAATGATTTTCACCAGAAATATAGTAGGCCACAATATCATATTCCTTAACCTTGATAGTAAACTTGGTTGGAAATTGATAGACAAGCTGAGCTGATTCAACCCAATAATTAGACTTGATCTGCTCTTCATATTTTGCCTTGTCTAGCAGAAGGTTAATCGTATAATCCGAATCCTGAATGCCTGAAGCTTGTCGAATATCATCATCCGTAGTTTGCACCGTTCCCTCAACACGAATATCCTTCATGGTCGCATAAGGACTGAGCAGGTAGGCAGAGACAATCAATAAAAGCAGACTTGGAAATAAAATCGTTAGAGCTCGCAAGATATGGATGGCAGGAATTTTCGGTTTAGCCGATTTCTTCTTTACAGGCTTTTTCTCTCTTTTTTTATCCTGTCCTTCGTTCTCTGTAGACTTTGATTTCTCTTTGGATACCTCTTTTTTGACCTCTTCTGACTCTTCGACTTTTTCTTCAGACTCTTCCTTAGCTGATTCTGGGTCCTTTGGATTAGATTCACTCTCTTGGTCCTCAGTTTCATCTGACTTTTCAGATTTCGAAGCCATTCGAGCTTGTCTTTCCTTTTCCTTCTCCTCAGCTAGGGCCGCCTCTTCCTCAGCCTTCTTTTTTAGATATTCTTGGTTTCGTTTCTGCCATTCTGATAACTCTTTCAATTCTTCGAGGATTTCTTTGTCCTCATTTTTCTTATCTTTTGACATTTACTTTCCTTATGATAAATCTTTTTTCAACAATTGATAAAAATCTGCTAGAGATTTCAATTCCTTAGAAGCCTTCATCTTGGCTTGATAGTCTTCCTTGTGGCTTAGTAAGTGAGAAAGCTTCTCTTCCAAACTATCCAAGGTCAAATCACTTTCTTGAAGCTCTTCTGCATAGCCTTTCTTAACAAAGTAGGCTGCGTTTTCAATCTGGTCTCCACGACTAGCTTCCCGACCAAGTGGCACAATGACATGCAATTTTGCCATGGCCAAGAGCTCAAAAATCGTATTAGCACCACCTCGTGTCACAACAATATCAGCCAATTCCATCAAGGGCTGATAGAGATTGGTCACATAGTCAACACGAAAAAGATTTTGGCTCAATTCGTTCAGGCTAGAATCTCCAGTTAGGTTGATAATATTGTAGCGCTCTGTCAGCTCTTTCTTATAGTCTGTCACCAATTGGTTTAAGACACGAGCACCTGCAGAACCACCGACAAACAATATAGTTGGCAATTGGGGATTAAAGTGGGTTTGAATATCCACCAATTCATCTGGTTCTGGATTTTTTTGATCTGAAACCTTGGTCACTGCTCCCACATGCTCGACCTTAGACAAACTTGAAGCTTGCTCAAAGGTTGAATACATCTTGGTCGCAAATTTATAGGCGATTTTATTGGCCAAGCCCATAGATAGGTCAGATTCGTGAATAAAGACAGGCACTCCTGACACACGCGCAGCGATAACAGGCGGTACTGAGACAAAGCCTCCCTTTGAAAAAAGTGCTTGTGGACGAAGTCGCAACATGATAAAGAGCGATTGGACAATTCCCCAGCCAACTTTGAAGACGTCCAGCATATTTTGCCAAGAGAAATAACGACGCAATTTGCCAGTCGCAATGGAATGGAAGGTGACATCTAAACCCGACTTGAGGATTTCTTGGTGTTCAATCCCACGCTTGTCCCCGATATAGTGGACTTCCCATCCATCTTCGATGAACTCGGGCATTAACAAAAGGTTGAGGGTCACGTGTCCAACCGTCCCCCCACCTGTAAAGACAATTTTTTTCATATTATTCCTTTAACTCCGCTACTGTGTCGATAAAGAGGTCGCCACGTACTTCAAAGTTAGCATACATATCCCAGCTGGCATTGGCTGGACTGAGAAGAACCACGTCTCCTTGAGTCGCAAGCTCGTAAGCCTTGCGGGTCGCATCTGCAATATCAATCGCATCCACATAAGCGACACCAGCCTTATCCGCTGCCCGTTTGACACGCTCAGCAGACTGACCCAGAATGACCATCTTCTTAAGTCCAGTAATGTCTGGCACCAATTCGTCAAACTCATTACCACGGTCCAAACCACCTGCAATCAAAATGACCTTGCTGTTGTCAAATCCTGACAAGGCTTTTTGAGTAGCCAAGATATTGGTTGACTTACTATCATTATAGAACTTAACACCCTTGATTTCATCCACAAATTGGAGACGGTGTTTGACACCACCAAAGGCTGAAAGAGTTTCTTTGATGGTTTGGTTATCCACACCACGAAGCTTGGCTACAGCAATCGTCGCAAGGGCATTTTCCACATTGTGGCTACCTGGAACTCCGATTTCGCTAGCTGCCATGACCACTTCTCCACGGAAGTAGAGATGACCATCTTCCAGATAAGCACCATCAACCTTTTCCTGTGTTGAAAATGGTACAACAGTGGCTTGTGTTTTGCTAGACAACTCTTTTGCCAAGTCTTGGTTAAAGTTCAAGACAAGGAAATCAGCCTCTGTCATCTTGTTCTGGATATTCCACTTGGCTGCCACATATTCCTCAAAAGAACCGTGGTAGTCGATATGAGTTGGCATGAGGTTGGTAATAACCGCAATCTCTGGATGGAATTCTTGAACGCCCATGAGTTGGAAAGAAGAAAGTTCCATAACAAGCGTGTCCTTGTCTGACGCAGTTTGGGCCACTTGACTAGCTGGATAGCCGATATTCCCTGATAAAAGACCATGTTGCCCAGCAGCAGTCAAAACGTCCCCAATCATGGTCGTTGTGGTTGTTTTTCCATTTGAACCTGTGACACCGATAATTGGCGCCTCTGAAATCAAGTAAGCCAATTCCACCTCAGTCAAGACTGGAATTCCCTTGGCCAAAGCCTTTTCAATCATGGGATTGCTGTAGGGGATACCTGGATTTTTCACCATAAGGGCAAACTCTTCATCCAATAGTTCCAAAGGATGGCCACCTGTGATAACTTTGATTCCTTCTTCCAGCAAACTTTGCGCAGCTGGATTGTCCTCGAAAGGTTTCCCGTCATTTACTGTCACAATGGCACCTAGCTTGTCCAACAAACGAGCTGCAGATTCACCAGACTTGGCCAAGCCTAAAACAAGGACTTTCTTATTCTTAAATTGAACTATTACTTTCATGTCTCGAACTCCATTTCTACTCTTACTATTTTACCATTTTTATGGAAATAAAAAAGCCACAAAGTGTGTTTGTGACTCTTTCTTCTAACTGATACTCTTCGAAAATCTCTTCAAACCACGTCAGCTTCGCCTTGCCGTATATATGGTTACTGACTTCGTCAGTTTCATCTACAACCTCAAAGCAGTGCTTTGAGCTGACTTCGTCAGTTCTATCCACAACCTCAAAGCAGTGTTTTGAGCTGACTTCGTCAGTTTCATCTACAACCTCAAAGCAGTGCTTTGAGCAGCCTGCGGCTAGCTTCCTAGTTTGCTTTTTGATTTTCATTGAGTATGAATCTTACCATATCATCTATGTGATAAATCGGTAACTCGAATAACTTGGTCCACTTGTTCCCAAATCAGAGGATTGTGGGTCGCAATAATAATGGTCCGATTCGGATTTTTTAAAGATTCTAGGATAGAAAGTAATTCCTCAGAGTTTTTGGGGTCTAGTGAAGCGGTTGGTTCATCTGCGAGAATCAAAGGTGGATCCTTTAAAATTATCTTCGCTAATGCAACACGTTGTGCTTCTCCTCCTGATAATTCAAAGATAGGTTGCTTTAAATCTAAGTAAGAGAGGTTAACACGGTTTAGAGCTTGTTTCATCAAAGAGATTTTCTCTTTTTCTTTCAACTTTTTACCAACTAAACCCAGATTGAGATTCTCTTTGACGGTTTGGCTTTCGATTAAGCCAAAATCTTGAAATAGGTATCCTAAGTAATCTCTAAAGAAAACAGAAGGCTTGATGTCTTTAAGAGAGGTGCCATCATAGATGATTTGCCCTTTGTCATATGGCTCTAATCGTCCAATCATATTCAAGAGTGTTGTCTTACCACAGCCACTTGTACCGATTAAGGCATAAATTTTCCCACCTTCAAAATGAAGATTCGTATCTGAAAATAGCTGACGGCTTCCAAATTTTTTAGATATATTCTTTAGTTCAATCATCCTATTTTCCTTTCATAATTGTCATAGAAACACGAGATTCCTTATGGGCTTGACGGTAAAGCGTCAAAACTGCACTAGCTAGAAAGACTAATAAAGTGAGTAAGCCAATCACCAAGTCTCGACTGCTTAAAATAAAGAGACTAGCACCAAATACAAAACTGGCAAATTGGCTAACCATATACTGAGCATGTGTTTCAAAAAATCGTAAACCTGAAATTCGTTTAATCAAGATATCTCGGCGGAATTGCTCGAAATATAGAAGATTGACAGAATAAAAGAGTAACAAGGAACTAGCTATCCCCACAATAGCTCCTAGGATTAAAGTTGCTGTTTCAGTTTGAACTTCATTATAACGAGTTAGATAAACGCTTCTTCTTTCTTTAAGATAGGATACTTGCTCATAAATTCCAGCTTTCTTCAAGAGTTCTAGCCCACTCTCATATCCTTTGACAAAGATATTATTACCAGCATTGATAGACCACATAGATTTAGAAATGATACTATCACCTATAGATGTTGGAGTAAATACAACTAAAATCGGATCAGTCAAATACTGAGTGGATACGGGATTCTCACCGTTATTATAAACAAACCGCTTTTCTCCAGTTGGAAGATAACTAACAATCGCTCTCATTTCATACTCTAAAGGAGCACTTGCCTCCTCACCAGATTTTCCATAATCACTCAATTTTTCTTCAAAAACTTTCTTAAGTTCTGCTTCTCGAGAGCGCAAATGTTCTGGGAGCAAGAGGATAAACTCACCTTTTTGGAGATGGGCTAACTTCTGTTTGGTCTCAGCATCTACCACGACCTGTTCCTTGTCCAAATAACTGGGACTAACATAGAGCGTATTAGCATCTGGACTATAGGTATCCAGTGTCTCTCCCTGTTCATTTTTTCTTTGTTCATTTTTTCCTTGAGGATTGGCAAAATGAATGAGATTATCTTTTACAAATAAAGCCTGTTCTTCTTCGATTGCTTCCTTGGCAAAGGCATACCACTTATTCTGATTTTCTGTATCTTTTACTCTATCACCTAAGCCAAAGGAAATTTGATAATAGTCTGCTCTATCCTGCCATGCTTGTTTTGAAATTTCAAGTTCTTTCAATCGTTGGTAAGACGTCAAACCTGTCTTAACAGCGTAGCCTACTGTAAAAACAGCTACTAACTGACACAATAGGGTTAAAGCCATCAAGCGTTTAAGGGGTAATCTTCCCTTAATAACGGGAACTAATGCTTTGTAACTCAAACTCATTAGATAAAGGAGCATTAGTAAAATTGAAATCCCCAATAAAAACAAAAGATAAAAACTAATCCCAAAACCATAGGTGGCTAACAAGATAGGATAAAACAAACCTTG
This sequence comes from uncultured bacterium, assembly GCA_963519555.1. GTDB lineage: Bacteria > Bacillota > Bacilli > Lactobacillales > Streptococcaceae > Streptococcus. The sequence continues at coordinate 39,513 of CAUQNI010000009.1, read as the reverse complement.
ACTAAAAAGAACGACTCCCCCACCTAGGAAGGAAAGGAGGGCTGATAGAAGGAGCCATTTGATATCAGTAGATAAAGAATGCCCCATGATGGATAAGAGAGTCTGACCAGAAAAGAGTTTTATACCTGCTGCTCTCATTTCCTTAATCCTAGTGATAATCACTAAAGCAAAGAAAGATAAGCCAAATATTGCTAAACTAATTAAAATAAGGGGATTTAGTAATATTTGAAAAGCAAGAAAATAGGGCGGTATCTTTCGGTCAGGAATTGCTTTATAACCCAAATCTCCTAATTTATCGGCAAGCTTTTCTTTCGTCAAGGAGCCTGATAAAAGGAGATAACTATTTAGCGGATCACTACGTTCACGACTTTCTTGACTAGCTTCTTGGAATTCTTTTGGTAAAGTTCCCTGACCATAAGTTGCATAAGCAAAGTGAGTCGTCCCATCCTTACTCGGCTCTACGATTCTTCTAGCTATTAAACTCTGTTCTGAGTTTGCAAAATTCTCCAATTCCTGTTCAAATACCTCACGCGTCGGTTCCTGAGTATCCTTTTTGACACGAAGTAAGGAAACGGAATCATAGCTTGCAAATAAATATTGTGGCGCACGTAAGACAATAATCCAAGCAAGGAAGAAGCTGAGAAAAAAAGTTGATAATAATATGAATAGTTTCTTCATAGTAGACTCCTTGTATAAGAGAATAACCCTATAGAACAAAGATTTTATCTTTTATAAATTCTTAGAATTATTTTACTAGTTTAATCCATCACACCCTGAGTACCAAGACAACAATACTCTTCAAAAATCTCTTCAAACCGCGTCAACGTCGCCTTGGATTATATATGTGACTGACTTCGTCAGTCTTATCTACAACCTCAAAGCAGTGCTTTGAGCAACCTGCGGCTAGTTTCCTAGTTTGCTCTTTGATTTTCATTGAGTATAAATTTAATCCTTTCTTATTTTGAAATCGGTTTCTTATGACATAAATATATCACTTTCTATATAACTTGTCAATATATTGTACTAAGATATCATTAGTAATAGAATTTTAAAGCTTCCTTAGAAATAGATGTCAGTAAGGATTTTTATTCCAGCTTTTCCCATTCATATTTTCCAAGCAAAAAAGAGAGCCAAAACTCTCTTTTATCTTCTTTTACTTTTACTGACCGACATGAGGGTAATATCTCGCAAGCTAAAGTATGCTAAGGTCAGCATGGCGATTGCGATAAAGAATTCTGTCGGTAGCTGAAAGATTTGCAGAACAGACAGCATGAGCAAAATCAAGAGTGCTACAAAAGCAAAGACGACAAGGACGATATTAACTGTCCCTTTAATGCTTTCTGGCGTCGCAAATACATAGAGTAGTAATAAGAGGATTCCTATGATTAAATAAACCATCTTTATCTCTTTCTAGCTCTTATTCAGCTGATTTTTTCTTCTTGTTAGCTTTCTCACGCTCGGCCTTGTTAAGGATTTGTTTACGCAAACGGATAGACTCAGGCGTTACTTCCATGTACTCGTCGTCGTTCAAGAACTCAAGAGACTCTTCAAGTGTCAAGATACGAGGAGTCTTGATAACAGCTGTTTGGTCCTTAGTAGCTGAACGAACGTTGGTCATTTGTTTAGCCTTAGTGATGTTAACTGTCAAGTCGTTTTCACGAGAGTTTTCACCGATAATCATTCCTTCGTAAACCTCAGTACCTGGGTTGACAAAGATCGTACCACGTTCTTCGATAGACATGATTGAGTAAGTTGTAGCCTTACCAGCATCGATAGAAACAAGGGCACCACGGTGACGTCCACCAATTTCCCCTGGAATCAATGGCAAGTATTGGTCAAAGGTATGGTTCATGATACCGTAACCACGAGTCATTGACAAGAACTCAGTTGAGTATCCGATCAAACCACGCGCTGGAACAAGGAAGACCAAACGAGTTTGACCATTACCAGTTGAAATCATATCCAACATTTCACCCTTACGTTCAGAAAGGCTTTGGATAACAGACCCTTGGTATTCTTCTGGAGTGTCGATTTGTACACGTTCAAACGGCTCACATTTAACACCATCAATTTCTTTTACGATAACTTCTGGACGAGATACTTGAAGTTCATAGCCCTCACGACGCATTGTTTCGATAAGGATTGACAAGTGCAATTCTCCACGTCCTGAGACAGTCCATTTATCTGGTGAATCAGTTGGGTCAACACGAAGGGAAACGTCTGTTTGCAATTCGGCCTGCAAGCGTTCTTCAACCTTACGAGAAGTTACCCATTTACCTTCTTTACCAGCAAATGGTGAGTTGTTGACCAAGAAAGTCATTTGAAGAGTTGGCTCATCGATATGTAGGATTGGAAGAGCTTCAATTGCGTCTGTCGGAGTAATGGTTTCACCGACAAAGATATCTTCCATACCTGAAACGGCAATCAAGTCACCTGCTTTGGCTTCTTGGATTTCACGACGTTCCAAACCAAAGAAACCGAAGAGTTTTGTAACACGGAAGTTTTTAGTTGTGCCATCTAGTTTAGAAAGGGTAACTTGGTCCCCAACCTTAACAGTACCACGGAAGACACGACCTATACCGATACGTCCAACGAAGTCATTGTAATCCAAAAGTGATACTTGGAATTGCAAAGGCTCATCTGAGTTATCTACTGGAGCTGGGATATGGTCAATAATTGTGTCAAAGATTGGTGCCATCGTAGTTTCTTGATCAGCTGGATCGTCTGACAATGAAGAAGTTCCGTTGATAGCTGAAGCATACACCACTGGGAAATCAAGCTGGTCATCATCTGCACCAAGCTCGATGAAAAGTTCCAATACTTCGTCCACTACTTCAGCTGGACGAGCTGATGGTTTATCGATTTTGTTAACAACCACGATTGGAACCAGGTCTTGTTCCAAAGCTTTTTTCAATACGAAACGAGTTTGTGGCATTGTTCCTTCGTAGGCATCTACAACCAAGACAACACCATCAACCATTTTCATGATACGCTCAACTTCTCCACCGAAGTCCGCGTGTCCTGGTGTGTCCATGATGTTGATACGAGTTCCGTTGTAGGCAACGGCTGTATTTTTAGCAAGGATGGTAATTCCACGCTCTTTTTCGATATCGTTTGAGTCCATAGCACGCTCAGCCAATTCAGTACGTGCATCAAGCGTTTCTGATTGTTTCAATAATTCGTCAACGAGGGTTGTTTTACCGTGGTCAACGTGGGCGATAATCGCAATGTTACGGATATCTTCTCTTAATTTTGTCATGATTTCCTCTATAATATTCAAAATTTATTTTCTAACTGAACGATTATACCATATTTTCAAGTAAATAACATAACTCAAGCAAGTGTAAATGTTTTCACTCTGCTTTTCTTTTCACGTCAAGCCTTTTCAAAGCAAACAACTTATGATAAGATAGGCACAGTATGCGTTTAGATAATTTATTAGCCCAAGAAAAAATCAGCAGAAAGGCTATGAAACAAGCCTTACTTAAAGGGGAAATCCTAGTCGATGGTTGCCCAGCCCGCTCTCTAGCCCAAAATATCGATACAGGTCTACAAGAACTCCTTTTTCAGGACCGAATCATTCAAGGCTATGAGCACACCTATCTCATGCTTCATAAACCTGCTGGTGTCGTGACAGCCAATAAAGACAAGGAACTCCCAACCGTAATGGATCTCCTTCCAGCTGACATCCAGTCTGATAAACTCTATGCCGTCGGTCGACTGGACCGAGATACGACAGGCCTTCTTCTTTTAACCGACAACGGTCCCTTGGGCTTTCAACTCCTCCATCCCCAATATCATGTCGATAAGACCTACCAAGTTGAGGTTAATGGACTTCTTATACCTGACCATATCCAAGCCTTTCAAAAAGGAATTGTCTTTTTAGATGGTACTGTCTGTAAACCTGCTAGGCTAGAGATTCTATCTGCAAGTCCTTCTTTCAGTCAAGCCTCTATTACCATTTCAGAAGGCAAATTTCATCAGGTCAAGAAAATGTTCCTCTCGGTTGGTGTCAAGGTGACCTCTCTCAAACGAGTTCAGTTCGGTGAGTTTACATTAGACCCAGAACTAGCAGAAGGTCAATACCGTCCCTTAAACCAAGAGGAATTGAAAATCATTAAAAATCACTTAGAGAAAAGTGGATAAAAGAAAAAAGCTTTATGTTTAAAGCTTTTTGTTTATTGCTTATCTAAAAAATACTGCGACGGCTACAATCCAGTTAAGTACAGAAACCACAAGTCCTACAATGTTGAGAATTTTTTCTGTTTTATAGTCTAGTCCAGATTCTTTTTGGTATGAAAAAGCCAAGACCAATCCTATGATCCCCAAAATCAGGCTTACAATTGGAAATAGCAAACCAAGAATAATCGACAAGATACCCAGAAAAAGTGGATTTTTCTTCTTTTCTTTCATGTTCTAAGAACTCCTTAAATTTTATACAAATTAATTATGGTATAAAACAATAGCTTTATCTATCATTCGACAGATTTTTACAGAATGTTAGCTAGTCTTCACTTTCCCTTTCCAAGAATCCAAACCATAAGAAAGGATATAAATCTCAGAAAAACCTTGTTTTTTCAAGTAAAGGGCCGCATTTGTGACCCGTTGCGCACGTTGGTTTTCGTAAAGAAGGACAGGTTTATCTTTACGAAGGGCTGCAAGACTAGTCTTCAACTGACTTGAAGGAATATTGCGTGCACCAAGGATATGTTTTCTGTGGAATTCTGCTGGGTCGCGCAAATCAATCAATTGGCCAGTACGAATCAAGGCCTCAAACTCTGCATTGTCCACAATCTTAGCTGCACGGCGAATACGAAGATAGTTAAAGCCCATCCATGCCAACATTGCCAGTATAAGTGCCCACAAAATCCAAGTAACCATTAGTTCTTTTCTCCATTTTTCTCAATATAATCCAATTCTACCTTGTGCTCTCTGCGAAGAACCGCTTCTGCTTCTAGATAGTCTAGTTTGTCCATCAACCCTGCATCGTAAATCCGAGAGAGTTCCAGCTTCATCAGTTCAATATCATATAAGCGTTTTCCCATGTAAACAATAATACCAAATCGTTTGAGGAATTGCTGCACATCATAGAATGTTTTCATAAAACTCATTCTAGCAAAATTTTGTGTTTTTTTCAAGAAGAGACTCACACAAGAAGTATCACAGAAATTAAAAAAGCTACATCTTCTGCAGCTTTCTAATCTGGTGGAAAATAGCCCAACTGCTCAGCGATGTGAATCGCCTCCTGCCTGTTAGTCACTCCCAATTTTGAAAAGATATTGGCCAAGTGATTGGAAACTGTACGTTTACTCACATAGACCTTGTCACAGACATCATCAATGGTCAAGCCATTTCTAACCAGTTCTAGTATCTCGATTTCTCGTGGTGTTAGCACCTCTACCATCACTTCATCTGAAAAGACCTTATCACCTAGATAAATCTTTTCCAGTTTTTTCACCAACTCATCTGGGTCCATACTTTTGTCCAGAAAGCCATAAGCCCCCATAACTTTAGCTCGGTGTTCATACATTTTTTTGCTGTAACCTGTCAAAATCACAACCTTACTAGAACAACCATTGTCGATAATCTCTTGTGCCAAGGTCAGCCCATCATCTTGATACAGACTCGTCAGGTTGATGTCAACCAAAATAATGTCGTAGTCATTAAAAGCAATCTCCAAGATAGTCGAAAAATCATCCACTAACTGGACCTTTTTAATGTTTTCCGATAACTCTAAAATCATCTTGATACTTTGGCTAAATAATTTATGATCATCAATTAACAAAATTTTCATAACACAACTCCTTATCAATCGGGAGAGTAATTTCTACACGAAATTTCTTATTATTTTCAAAAATCTGCATTTGACCACCTAAAACACTAATTTTATTAGACATATTTTTCAAGCCATAACCTAAGGATTTTTCTGTTTGAAGGCAGTCATTTTCAGAAATGATAAAAATAGCGTCATCATGCACATCAATCTTCAAAGAAATCCTTCCACCACTAGCGTACTTAACAGCATTGGTCGCCAATTCCTCAACCAGACGATAGGCAATTTTATCGTAAGGAGATAAAAGCCTAAAGTGGGCAGGAAACTGTGTGACGACTTCATTTTCTGCGTGATAGCGCTTGACAATCCGATTAATCAGCCCTTGATACTGGATATCTAACTGCTCGTCTGTTTCTACCATTGGCTGATAATAATCCATCCGCTCACGAATCCGCTGAACCAACTCCTCTGTTACCAGATTGATCTGTTCACCAAAAGCTTGATTGCTACTATATTTATTGAAATTTTTTATCGCCATCACATTTTGCAGGATTTCATTGTGAAGAAATTCGGAGAACTGTTGTTCTGTGTCTTCATTTGCCAGCAGACTTTTCACCATACGATTACGCTTTAAAAAGAGAACTTTTACATAATCCCTAGCATCTAGCATTTCAGCAGAACGAAAGAGGCGAATCAATTCTTCCGAACAAATCCCGAACAATAGTAACATGATATTCAAGACCAAAAAGCTCGTGTTTAAGTCTAAATGAAAGATGATGAAAATACCTACTAACAAAAACATAACTAGTAAAAACAAGCGTGAAAAAGCTTTTATATAGGACAATTTTAACTCTACTACCTTTTTCTGAAGAGAGTTAATAATTGTTTTGAGATGCAAAAAAGCAAGTATTCCAATAATCTCAAGATACCAGACTAGGTTCATCACTCCTGAGCCCGTCGTATTGATATACAAAAAGAAATAAGAAAGAGGCAATAGCAAAGCTAATATCCACAAATTTCGTCTCTGATACTTGAGTTTACTTTGCAACTCTTCATGATATAAAATCAGTAAAATCAAGGGAACAAGGTTTAAAAAGAAAGACGCAAACAAAGATAGAAAGAGAAAAATTGAAGGACCTAACAGATACGAACTAATGGTGATTAGTGTCAACACAAAGGACACACTCAACAGTTCTTCACCCATTTTCTCTCCCAGAAAGATAATAGACAGAGAACTATACACCAATAAAAAAGAGTTGAGCGGATGAAGAATATCAAAAAAGTGCAACAGGGTGCTCGCAACTCCTTGATTAAATATGGATTGCCAGCTAATGACAAACATCATCAGAAGCAACCAAAGTTTCAACTCACTATACCGAAAGGTCACAATATTACAAATATAGCTAAATACAATTAAAGCAATAATCAGCAATAAAACCATCTGCAAGGAAAAATCTGTCGAAAAGTCCAGAGGAATCCTATAATAAATATAAATCATTAAAGCTAGATGATTAAAAATCGTCAACCACCACAATAAAAGTGAGTTTTTCGAGAGCGATTTGACAAACTGTTTCATATGTATCCACTTCCTGAACTACTTTAATATCATTATAACACAATACCAGAATTGTCGGATTGGCAACTCTGGTATGTGACTTAATTTTCAATAATTTGCCAACTTACTCTGTAAGTCACTAGCAGGTAAAGGACAAAGAGTAAAACCGATACTCCCAGATAGGTGATATCAATAGAAATGCTGGTATTAGCGAAATTCTCAAAATAGCCCAAAAGAGCAGTACTCAAGGCAAATGCTAGTGGACCTGCGATAACCAGCGGAACCAAGAAATAACTTAGAATCTGTTGCAAAAGAATAGAGCGATTTTGCTTCCTCTTATTCCCAAGAAGATATAAGATTTGATAATCATTGACACTATCCAAAGCACTTGTAGAAGTTTGAAGGGACAAGATACTGAGGGAAATAATGATAAAAATAACACTGACAAAAATCATGACAAAGACAATGACGCCCATAAATCCAAGGTAAACCTCAAAAATACTTCCTTTGGTTTGATAGGTGAACGAATTCAACTCTGCTCCATCACGAGTGAAGTAGTATTTTTCAATCCACTGACTCAAGAATGTTTCTACTTCCCGTTTGTCAATGTTTTCTTTGAAATTGGCAACATAGGTCGTGTGGTCTTCCGTCAATCCAACTATTACCGTATCTGGTACAATCAAGGTTCCTGCGTCATTTAGACCTACTGAAGATAAAAAGTAAACTGTTTCAAGTGGCTTTGAAGAGGCAAGGTTGAGAGAATGACCGTTAATCATGAGGGTTTTGGTCGTTGATAGAAAGTCCTGGATCTGCTTGGCAGTTCCTTTATAGTTGGCATTGACTAGAAATTGATCTTCTGCCAAGTCAACCGCTTTTTCCCCTTGCAGTTTGCGGAGATGATTGTAGGCAGAAATTCCTAAAATCGGTACTTTTGATTCAGGAAGTTTCTTATCATGCTCCCAGAGATTGCTGGTATCAATCAAATCTTTATAGATTACATCACTAGAATAGCTAGGATAGCTGTACTCCTCTTTGATGAGGTTAAAGTCAAATCCATCTGCTTTCAATCTGTCTTTGACAGATTCCTGAGAAAATTGAAACTCTTTACCACGGTATAAATTGACAGTTACATCATAAGGTGAGTATTTGTTCAGCTCTCGGTTCATAGTCGTATAGGCACTACCACTAAAAACGAGTAAGCTGAGAGCCAGTGTCAAGGTCAAGGATAAGACAGCCAACGTGACCGAATTACTATCAGCTTGTTTTGAAAATTGACGAATTTTAAAACTGTTTAATTTGTTATAGTAGGTTTGAGGCAGTTTTCTAAGGGAAACCAAGATAAAATGGCTCAAGGTATTGTAAAATAAAATCACAAAAATCACGAAGACAGATACCAGCAAGATACCCCAACTTTTCAAGAGTGATAGATGGTGATAGTCTGAAAAATAGAGAGCACCAAAACCGATAACAGCTGTCGAAAGAATAAAGAGAAGTGCTTGAAGAACTGGCTTGCCTTTTGCAAAGACAGATTTTTTGACCCCATTTTCTTGAATGAGTGCAATGATATTTTGCTTTCTAAAGGTAAGAATGTCCATGACACCAACAATAAAACTGGTTACCAAATAGGAATAAACTAGTAAGATGGCAGACTTGCTATCAAAGAAAAGCAGGCTACCAAAGTAATTTGCCATGAAAAACTCAGCTGCAACCTTAGATAAAATGACCAGTAAAATCAAGCCAAGCAAGAAACCTAGAATCAAGGAAAAGATATTGACCAGCATGGTTTCAAAGAACAGGGTACGGATAATCTGCTTTTTCTTCATTCCCAGCGTTGCATAAAGTCCCAGCTCTTTCTTGCGCCGTCCCAGCACAAAATTTGTGGAGTAAACGATGAGAAAGGAAATCGCCGATAGAATCAGATAGGAAAGCAAGCCCATGTACTGGCTCATCACCGTCGTCAGCATTTCCTTTGCCCCTGATAAACTTTGCATCACTGGATGGCTTGGTAAAGCATTAAAAGCGTAAAGCAAGCTATAAATCAAGGTTAGACTGAAAAAATAGATGGTATAGGTCTGTAAATTTCGAAATACATTTCGTAAAATCAATTTTAGATACATACTCTCATCCTCCTATCTGGTACGGCTGTAAATCTCTTGCAAATACTGTTCATTAGATAAGCTGTTACGTTCCAAATCATCCATAATCTTTCCATCGCTAAGTAGCACCATCCGTGAGGAATACTTTGCTGCAGCAGGGTCATGCGTAACCAGTAAAATGGTAATACCAAAACTTTTATTGATTTCTTGCAAAAGTGCCATCAGTTTTTCAGAATTGGCAGAGTCCAAGGCTCCTGTCGGCTCATCTGCGATAATCAGTTTAGAATCATCAATCAGGGCTCTAGCAGTTGCCACACGTTGTCGCTGATCACCTGATAACTGATTAGGAAACTTATCTTTTAAGTTTTGGATATCCAACTTATCCAAAATTTCCTCAATCCTATCCTGATGTTTTTTGATAGTTTTCCCCTGAATTTGAAGAGGTAGAACAATATTTTCATAAACTGTCAAGGTTTCCACCAAGTTGTAAGCTTGGAAAATATAGGAAATGTTTTTAGCACGATAGTCAGCTAGTTCATTTTCCTTGGCATGGATGATGTCAAAATTTTCAAATCGAATCTCACCTGATGTTGGTTTATCAATCGTTGAAATACAGTTGAGAAGTGTTGTTTTTCCACTACCACTGGCTCCCATAATTGCCAGAAATTCACCTTTTTCAACAGACAAGTTCACATCTGATAAAGCATGAACGATATTATCCCCTTGACCAAATGTTTTCGTTAATCCTGTCACGATAAGTTGTTTCATCATTTCATTCCTCCGTTTCTTTATTACACTCTCATTATACGGTTTCTTTCAAGGTTTGCCATGAGTATTTTGTGCAATATATTCAAGTTATAAAAAACCGATGCCTTTTTCAGGTATCGGTTGATGTTGATTATTTGCGATCGTTTCTTTTTTTCATAAAGTAAACAATCCCTATGACAAGAACTCCTAAGACCAGTACAGGTGCATAGAATTCTAGTGTTCCAATAATTCCTTCCATTTTATCCTCCTGTCAAAAAATAGAGGTATTTTTATCCACAGCGCACGTTTGGCGAAATACATTCATAAGAATATGTAAACCACCAACCATAACGCACCTGTGCTGTTAATCTAACAGCCGTACCCCACCCAGCAGCAGATTTACCATCCAATTCTTGGCTATTAATTTCCATAATCCAAAGAATTAATCTCAAAGTTGTCTTGTTTTATTTGTATTTCTCCCCGTAAATATAACACCAAATCAAAGTGTTGTCAATGTCTTGTAATAAAACTCTAGAATTTTCCTTTTGTTTTATCTAACAACGAACATTATTTGTCGTACACTCATAGGAATAGGTGAAACACAATCCACAGCGACCTGCTAGTGTCATTTTAAAAGCTATGTACCACTAGCTCCTGATTTCCCGAAAAGTTCTTGGTTTTCAACCTCGAAACTTAGAGAATCAATCTCTGGACGACTTGTATTTTCAGCCACAAGGTTGCCTCCTTCCTTCTTTTGGATGATCATCTTTACAGTAACTAGTATAAACTCTAGTATTGGCTAAGTAATGAGTAAATCGTGCAAGTTTCTTATTTTCGAGAAAAATTTTTATAGTTCCCAATTAAAAAGTAGCTGAACAATCTCTTAATCAGCTACTTTTTTTCCCTATTTAAGTTATTTAGAATTTTCTTCTTAGTTACTTTACAAGAAACTCACACAATGCTCCTGATTTTCCTATCTTCTTTGGCGAATATCTATCAAGTATGGTACAATAAAAACATGAGAATTCAACAATTACATTATATTATCAAAATCGTCGAAACTGGCTCTATGAATGAGGCAGCTAAACAACTTTTCATTACCCAACCGAGTCTTTCCAATGCTGTGAGAGATTTGGAAAATGAGATGGGCATTGAAATCTTTATCCGTAATCCCAAGGGCATTACCTTGACCCGTGATGGAATGGAGTTCCTCTCTTATGCCCGTCAGGTTGTCGAGCAAACTCAGCTTCTGGAAGAACGCTATAAAAATCCTGTCGCCCACCGCGAACTCTTTAGCGTTTCCTCTCAACACTATGCCTTTGTGGTCAACGCCTTTGTATCCCTACTTAAGAAAAGCGATATGGAGAAATACGAACTCTTCCTTCGTGAAACTCGTACTTGGGAGATTATCGACGACGTCAAGAACTTCCGTAGTGAGGTCGGTGTCCTCTTCCTAAACAGCTACAACCGTGATGTTTTAACCAAAATGCTGGATGACAACCACCTGCTGGCTCATCATCTTTTCACAGCCCAGCCCCATATCTTTGTCAGCAAGACCAACCCTCTAGCAAAGAAAGACAAGGTGAAACTGTCTGATTTGGAAAACTTCCCTTACCTCAGCTATGACCAGGGGACGCACAATTCCTTCTACTTCTCAGAGGAAATCCTTTCCCAAGAACACCACAAGAAATCCATCGTAGTGAGTGACCGTGCCACCCTCTTTAATCTCCTGATTGGTTTGGATGGTTATACCATTGCGACAGGGATTTTGAACAGTAATCTCAACGGAGACAACATCGTTTCCATCCCATTAGATATTGACGACCCAATTGAGCTGGTCTATATCCAGCATGAGAAAACCAGCCTATCCAAGATGGGCGAACGCTTTATCGACTATCTACTAGAAGAAGTTCAGTTTGATAATTGAGAAATGATAAGAACCAATATGTAGGCTAGCAACAACCTGCACATTGGTTCTTTTTTATTTATAATTAAAAGTTTCCCCTGCCAGCTTATCAACTAGCTTGGGAAAGAGGGTATAAAACTTATGGGCTAGGTTCAACAAAATCGGAAGATTGAGTTCTCGTTTGTTTTTTCCTATAATCTTGACAATCTTTTTAGCTACTGCATCTGGTTCTAGCAGGAAGCGGTCAACCGATTTGAGATAGGTTCCATCTGGGTCGGCCTGGTCAAAAAATCCTGTACGGATTGGTCCTGGATTGACCGTCGTCACATAAACACCGTAGGGCATAAGTTCGAGACGCAGAGCATTTGAAAAACCAATGGCTGCAAACTTGGTAGCTGAGTAAAGACTAGACTTGCCAGTAGCAATCAAACCTGCCATGCTGACAATATTGATGATATGGCCTTTTCGACTTTCCTTCATTCGAGCCGCAAGGCGACGAGACAGATTCATCAGGGCAAAGGTATTGACCTCAAACATCTGGTGAATGTCTTGGTCGGAAATCTGGTCAAATTCCTCAAAAATCCCGTAACCAGCGTTGTTAATTAAGACATCAATCTTGCCATAACGAAGATAGAGGTCCGCTATCAGAGTTTCTAAGGCTGAATCATCGGTAATGTCGATTTCAATCAATTCTGCATGAGGATGATTTCCGTAGAGTTGGGCTAATTTTTCCTTATTTCGACCAAGCAAGATGAGTTGGTCATTTAGCAGGAGTTTGACCATTTCTTGGGCTAGGCCACCGCTAGCTCCAGTAATGAGAATTGTAGACATACTGTTCCTTTCTCAAGCTTTTAGATTTCCACTTCTTCCAAGTCTTTGACTACATGCACATTTTCAAAAATCGTGGCAGCATCTTTCTTGAGCTTGCTGATATCCTTTGAGAGGAAACGGGCACTGATATGGTTGAGCAAGAGACGTTTAGCACCTGCTTCTACTGCGACCTGCGCTGCCTGAATGTTGGTTGAGTGACCATGATTGCGGGCAATTTTTTCATCGCCCTTCCCATAAGTGGACTCATGAACCAGGACATCAGCATTGACAGCCAGACGCACACTAGCACTAGTTTTGCGGGTGTCACCAAGAATAGTGATAATTTTACCTGGACGTGGAGCTGAGATATAGTCTGCTGCCTTGATTTCAGTACCGTCTTCGAGAACAACGTCCTGACCGTTTTTGATTTTTCCAAAAAGTGGGCCAAATGGGACACCTGCCGCCTTGAGTTTTTCAGCATCTAAAGTTCCTTCTAGATCCTTTTGGATAACACGATAGCCAACACAGAAAATAGTGTGGTCCAGCTCTTCTGCATACACCGTAAATTTATCGGTCTCAAGGATTTTTCCTAGAGAATCTTGATCAAACTCATGAAAATGAATGCGGTAAGGCAGGCGAGAACCTGACACACGAAGACTGGTTAAGACAAATGACTTGATACCTTGCGGTCCATAGATTTCCAAATCTGTCTGCTCTTCATTGGCTTGAAAGGCACGGCTAGAAAGGAAACCTGGCAGGCCAAAAATATGGTCTCCATGTAGGTGGGTGATAAAGATTTTGCTGACCTTACGTGGTCGAATTGTGGTTTCCAGAATGCGATTTTGCGTTCCCTCTCCACAGTCAAAGAGCCAAACTTCGTTAATCTCATCCAAAAGTTTCAGGGCGAGACTTGAAACATTGCGAGCTTTAGAGGGCTGACCAGCCCCTGTTCCTAAAAATTGAATATCCATTCGATACTTTCTAATTAATCAATATATAACATGGCTGTGCGGTTTTCCGATCGGAAATAGCGCTTGCCAGAAAAAGCAGCAGCTTCTTGCAGTAAATCCTCTTGGCTGTAGCCTTTGAGACGTTTGCGACCATCAGCCAAACTTTCCAAATCCGTCAAAGCTGTGAGACTCTCCATGCTAACAACTTCCTCTTCCCCGACAGACTTCAAGTAAATCTTTCCAGATTCATCAAAGACTAGCTGATGGGGGAAAATTTGCGCAATCTCAAAGAGCAAGTCTTCTGAAATAACCTCTTTATTTTCAGAGAAAATTCGACCCAGACCCTCACTCTCATAACAAAAACCAAAGGATTTACCAGACAGATTAAGGCGAATAAAAGGTTTGTTTTCGAGAGTGAAACTTGGCTCAACATTGTAGAGATTCAGTTCCTGACTGACTTCCGCAAAATAATCCGTCGCAGCTTGAGGACTCTTTTTCTGGTAGAGTTCAGCAAAGTAGGCATTGACCACACTTGGCGGAGGCGTGATAAGAGCCAACTGCTCCTGTTCTGTTTTACCAGCTAGAAGCTGATTCAGAAAGACCTTATCCAGACTTGTATAACCTCCATACTTTAGAGCCAACGTTTTAATATCAGTCATAAAATTCCTCTAACCTCCATTTATTTTTCTCGGAAATGTAGCCTGTAATGACTTCCCCGTCATCCTGATAGTCGCGTTCTTCCAGAATCGCAACACTCTCTAAATCATGAATCTTGTAGGACTTCGAAAAAGGCACGCGCAGGGTAAATCTCTCAAAAATCTCCTTGATTTTCTCTAAAAACAAAGTCTGCAAATTCTCACGACTATCCTCAGACTTGGCAGAAATGAGAGCGTATGGCGTTTGGGTAGGCGTGAAATCCTCCACCAAATCCGCCTTATTATAAAGTGTCAGGCGAGGAATATCCTCCATGTCCAAGTCTTTCATGATGGACAAGACTGTTTTTTCATGCTCCTCGTGGTAAGGATTGCTGGCATCGATAACATGAACCAGAAGGTTCACATGCTTGCTTTCTTCCAAGGTTGACTTGAAACTGGACACCAACTCTGTCGGTAAATCTTGGATAAAGCCAACAGTATCCGTTAAAGTCACCTGTAGATTTCCTCCCAGATGAATACTCTTGGTTGTCGCATCTAGCGTCGCAAACAGCTCATCCGCTTCATATTGGGTCTTACTGGTCAAGGTGTTCATGATAGTTGACTTTCCAGCATTGGTGTAACCAATCAAACCAATCTTAAAGGTGCTCGACTCCAGACGTTTTTCTCTGACTGTCGCCCGATTTTTCTCAACCACTTTGAGCTGGCGCTCGATATCTGTGATTTGATTGCGAACGCTACGACGGTTCAGCTCCAGCTGACTTTCCCCAGGTCCACGGGAACCAATTCCCCCTGCCTGACGGCTGAGCATAATCCCCTGACCAACCAAGCGAGGCAAGAGATACTTGAGCTGGGCTAGGTGGACTTGGAGTTTGCCTTCATGGCTTCGAGCTCGCATGGCAAAGATATCTAGAATCAACTGCATACGGTCAATGACCTTGACACCCAGAACTTCTTCTAGATTGACATTTTGCCGTGGGGTCAGGCGGTTGTTGACAATGACAGTGGTAATCTCTTCTGCATCCACCATAAGCGCAATCTCTTCCAACTTACCTGAGCCGACGAAGGTCTTGGAGTCATACTTTTCACGTTTTTGTCTGTAGCTATCTACAACGACTGCCCCAGCTGTCTTGGCTAGACTGGCCAATTCTTCCATAGAGAGGTCAAAATTGTCCATGCCCTGCAATTCCACACCGATGAGCAAGACGCGTTCCTCTTTTTTCTCTGTTTCAATCATCTAAAAACTCCTCAATCTGGCTAAAAATACGCTCCTGCACACCAGCTTCTCCAATCTGATAAAAGGTGACCTGCATGCGATTACGGAACCAGGTCAACTGACGCTTGGCAAAACGACGAGTCGCCTGTTTAAGACTCTCACTAGCTTCCTCCAAGGTCTGCTCTCCACGGAAATAAGGAAAGAGTTCCTTATAGCCAATGCCTTTGGCAGCCTGCACAGCAGGGTAATGGTCATAAAGCCACTTAGCCTCATCCAAAAGACCAGCCTCAAACATCAAATCCACTCGGTGGTTGATACGTTCATAAAGCTGACTACGTTCATCATCCAAGCAGATAATCAGCGGTTCATACAAGGTCTCTTGATTTTCCAAATCCTGACTAAAATGGGCAATTTCCAAGGCACGCATAGCACGACGACGATTAAACTGAGGAATTTCAAGGCCTGCTTGCTCCACAAGATAGGCTAATTCCTCATCTGTATAAGGCTCCAAACTAGCCCGATAAGCTAAAATCTCCTCATGGGGAGTCTCCCCACCTAGATGGTAACCTTCCAACAAGCTCTGGATATAAAGCCCAGTTCCACCAGCGATAATGGCTAGCTTGCCACGGCTGTGAATATCCTCAATAGCTATCTTAGCTTCTGAAACAAAATCAAAAGCCGAGTAAGACTCGGTTACCTCTCTAACATCGATTAAATGATGAGGAACAGCTGCCTGCTCTTCTGGACTAGCCTTAGCCGTCCCAATATCAAGTCCTCGATAGACTTGCTGGCTATCTCCACTAACCACTTCGCCATTAAAACGCTTGGCCACTTCAATGGCAAGAGCTGTCTTTCCAACTGCAGTCGGTCCAACAATCACAATTATTTTTGTTTTCATCTTTTTTCCTTGAAAAATTCCCATTTTTTCGTTACTATTATTATAACACAAAAAGGTCAGTCAGAAAAATGTGACCTCTTGAGGAGGCTGGCTGATTAAGAAGATAAAGGAGGAAGACTCATGGCTAAAGGATTCGCTAAAGGTCTTGTAACAGGTGTCGCAGGAACTGTCGCTGCAGTCGCAGGTGCAGTATACGCATTTAAAAAGAAAGTGATCGAACCAGAAGAGCAAAAAGCAGCTTTCATCGAAGAAAACCGTAAAAAAGCAGCTCGTCGCCGCGTATCACGTTAAGAAACAAAAGAAGTTGAGATTTATTGTCTCAACTTCTTTTTTCTATTCTTTTATACTCAACGAAAATCAAAGAGCAAACTAGGAAGCTAGCCGCAGGTTGCTCAAAGCACTGCTTTGAGGTCGTAGATAAGACTGACGAAGTCAGCTCTAAACATGGTTTTGAGGTTGTATATGAAACTGACGAAGTCAGTTTCATATACCTACAGTAAGGCGACGCTGACGTGATTTGAAGAGATTTTCGAAGAGGATTAAATAGCTAGGTCAAACTTTAACTGTGGCTTGACAGGGTCATAATCCACCAACTCAAAATCTTCTGCTTTGATATCAAAGAAATTAGTCCCATCAGGAACATTTAAAACCAAGCGAGGTTGACAGTCAGACGGCTCACGACGGAGCAATTCCTGAGCTTGTTCAAATTGATTGTCATAGATATGGAGATTGTTGATGAAGTAGAAGAACTTCCCAACCTTCCAGCCAAAATGCTTGGCAATCATCATTTGAAGAGCTACGTACTGCATAGCGTTGATGTGGTGAGCCACCAGCATATCATTAGAACGCTGGGTCAAGGTCGCATCCAGATAGATTTCCCCATCTACACGGCGGACATCAAACATAGTCTGAAAGGCGCACGGGAGTAGCCCATCTGTTTCTTCGAAAGCTTGGTAATCCCAGAGCGAAATGATATTGCGGCGGTTCCAAGGATTGGCTTCCAACTGTTTGAGAAGCTTATTGATGATATCGTGTTTCTTAACAACGGCACCGTAGCGCTCACCGATGGTTCCTGTATCTCCCACTTCCCAGTCATTCCAGTAGTGAACATTGTACTTGCTATTCAGTACTTCTAGGCTATTAGACTGGTCTTGGTAGATCCAGAGAACTTCTTTGATAGCTGATTTGATTGCAATGGGACGTAAGGTTGTGATAGGAAATTCCCCTTTTGCTAAGTCATACTCTGCAAAGGCACCTGTTACGTACTTGGAGTTAGCAACAGTTCCATCCTTGTACTTGGGACGTGCCTGCTCAGAAAAGACTCCGTCTTTGAGGATTCGTTCGATATTTTCTTTAAAAATCGTATCTGCTTTTGTCATTTCGTTTCACCTCATTTATTGTCTTAACTAGTATAGCATAAAAAAGAAAAGAGGAACATTACTAACTTTAGGTTAGCATTTTTCCTCTTTTATTATCTTATTGCAATACAAGTGATGCTGCCCCGATAACCCCAGCGTCATTTCCTAGAGTTGCAAGAGCTAATTTAGTGGATGTGCGTACTTGTGGGAAGCTATTTTCGTCGTAGACTTTTTGAACACCTTGTAGAAGGAATTCTCCTGCAGCCGACACACCACCACCGATGACGATTGTTGATGGGTTTAGGATTGAACCGATGTTGGCACAAGCAATACCCAAGTAACGTGAGAAGTTACGGTAAACGATCAAAGCAAGGTCGTCTCCTTCTTTTGCAAGATCAAAGACAGTCTTAGCAGTTACTTCTTCTCCGTTATCAATCAAGCGTTTCAAGGCTGCATCGCCTTCGTATTCATCGGCATAGCGACGAGTCAAGTTGACAATCCCTGTTGCTGAAGCAACTGTCTCAAGGCAACCTTTCTTACCGCAAGTACATGCGATTGGTTGGTCAAAGTCAACAGTGATGTGGCCAAGCTCACCTGCTGCACCAGCAACACCGTGAAGTAATTTGCCTTCTGCGACAATACCGCCACCAACACCAGTACCAAGTGTCATAAAGACAACATCTGGTTGGTTATCACCAGCACCCATCCAACGTTCACCAAGAGCTGCCACGTTGGCATCATTATCGATGAAGAATGGAATACCCAAGGCTTTTTCAATCTTTTCTTTGATTGGTTGAAGGGTTTTCCAGTTCAAATTGTAGGCACCAATAACAGTTCCTTTTTCACGGTCAACCACACCTGGTGACCCCATTCCAATACCTTGGAAGTCTGCTGCTACCAATCCAAGCAAGTCCAAACGATGTTGAATAGACTCAATCATATCGTCAACGATATGACTTCCCTCATCCAAAATGTTGGTCTTGATAGACCATTTTTCTTGGATTTCTCCTGCCGTTGTCAAGATTGCAAATTTGATAGAAGTTCCACCAAGGTCAATCCCAATAATCTTTTGACTCATCATATTCTCCTTTTTCATTATGAATTAACTGAAAATGCTTACAGTACTAGTATAACAAAATTCACTCATTTATGCAAAGGTTTGCATTAACTTTCTGGATTTTATTCTGACTTATGGTTTCCAGAGACCTGAAGCATCTACGTAGTAACGTCCGCCATCAACTCGCTCATTCTTAGCCATTTTACCATCTGATTTCAAATAGTAATTCCCTTGCCATGCACTATAAACATAAGATCCATCTGATTTTAGATAATACCAAGCTTGGTAAGTAGCATCATAAACCCATTCACTCTGGGCCATTTTACCGTTTGATTTAAGGTAGTAAGCTCCTTGCCATGCATTCTTTGCATAAGATCCATCTGATTTCAAGTAATACCAAGCTTGGTAAGAATCATCATAAATCCATTCGCTCTGGGCCATTTGACCATCTTCTTTCAGGTAATAATTTCCCTGCCAAACGTTTTTCACTGGATTTCCATTTCCATCAAAGTAGTACCAAGCACCATCCTGCTTAACCCAGCCACTTGCTGTTGCTGAACTTGTATCAGTTTGAGTTGTAGTCTCTTGTTTTGCTTTGAAAGCACCTTTTGGGGCATTTTTCAATTCACAGGCCACACCATCATGATCTCGGTCTAACTTGGCAGAATAACCAGGTTCTCCCTTATGAATATCCGCGTATCCATTCGCCCAAGCCTCTTTACAACTAGAAAAATGAATATTTTCTTCTGCTAACACAGGTTGTGAAAACAAGGCTAAAACTGGCAAGCTAGCTAGACTCATTTTTAAAAATAGACGTTTGTTCATTTTTTCTCCCATAATTATGATATCAATTTCAATAGTATTTTATCAAACTTATTTCAGCAATTCAAGGAAACTTCTGGTTATTTCTGCAAACTCTTTTGGTTTTTCCTTATTCAAAACATGAGGGCCGTCTGGGATAATCTGAAATTGGGATTCTGATATTAGTTTATGAATACTTCTCATAGAACTAAGATTCGGTTTATCTTTGCTACCACAAATTAGTAAGGTTGGATAAGGACAAGTTCTTGATATATCTGTTAAATCAAGTGTCTTCAATTCCTCAGAAACTCCGACCATAAGAGCTTTGTTTGCTCCCCGTTTTTCAAAAAAACTTTTTGGAAGTAGTTTAAAAATCATCAACTGGATTTTAAATAAGATATTTCCAGCTAATTTCAGAGGGCAACCTGACAAAACTAAACCTTGAAGATTTGGTAAATCATAACTGGAAAGTTCTAGTGCCAGGGCCGCACCTAAAGACAATCCAACCAAAATAAAAGGTTCTGTCTCTTGAGCTAGATGCTGATAAACTCGTTCCTTGGCTTGTTGATAGTTGCTAACTGTAGAAGGAAATAACTCGATAGCCTCAGAAGGATAATCTGTCAGTAGATTCCGAACTTCTTTCCAAGACTCTACCGACTGCCCTAACCCGTGTAAAAATACCAGTTTCATCTAGTTCCCCTCTAGGCTTAATTCATACAAGCCTCTCACTGCATTACAGCCGTAAATAGCTTCTGCTTGGGCTAAATCTGCTAAGGTCAAGACTTTCTCTTCTACCTGTCCTGTTTCCAGCAAATGCTGACGATAAATTCCTGGTAAGATACCAAGTAGGATAGGCGGTGTGTAGAGTTTGCCAGCGATTTTCAAGATCAAATTACCAATAGAAGTTTCAAGCAGTTCTCCTGACTTATTGTAGTAAATGATTTCTTGTTCCCCTAGGTTTAAATGCGGTCGGTGACTCGTTTTGAAGTAGGTAAAAGCTTGATTCAAATCCATTTCCTGCAGGCAAAGTTGAGCCTGACAAAAGCTTGGACTAAGGGGTGTTAAGGTTTGGCAACTGAATTCAATCTCTCCAGACTTGCTGAGGCTGATTCGCAAGCGATAGTCTTGATTAGTTTCACAAGTCAGGCACTCTGCCTCTATCTTTTGTCTTAAGTCTTCTACATCAAAAGGAAAGGCAAAATAGCGACTAGCTATTCTCAGTCTTTCCAAATGTTGTTCTTCAAACAGCAGTTGTTTTTGGCTGATTTTTCCAGTAGTAATCAGTTGGAAACGAGCTTGCTTCCGATAGAGAACAGCTGCTTTTTGATGAACCTCGCGGTATTCAGATTCCCATGTGCTATCCCATGTAATGCCTCCGCCTACTCCATAGATAGCTTGCCCCTTGTAGAGTTGAATGGTCCGAATAGCAACATTAAAAATCCGTCGTCCATTTGGAAGCAAGAGACCAATGGTTCCACAGTAGACTCCACGCGGTTGTGGTTCCAAGTCCTTAATGATTTCCATGGTCGCAATTTTGGGTGCTCCCGTTATGGAACCACAAGGGAATAGAGAACGAAAGATTTCAACAAGGTCAACATCCTCTCGCAATTGACTCTTGATGGTCGAAGTCATCTGCCAGACAGTCGAATATTGCTCCACTTGGCACAGACACTCCACGTGCTCACTGCCCACTTCAGAAATACGATTCATATCATTGCGCAAGAGGTCCACGATCATCATGTTTTCAGAGCGATTTTTAGGATCCTGCTCCAACCAGGCAGCCTGCTCTAAGTCTTCTTGGTCAGTCACTCCCCGCTGAGTCGTTCCCTTCATTGGTCGCGTCGTCAATTCACGGTCATTTTGCTCAAAAAAGAGTTCTGGGCTCATGGAAATCACTGCCATCTCATCATGTTCCACATAGGCATTGTAGCCTGCCTCCTGCTCTACCACCATACGATTGTAGATAGCAAACGAATTAGCACTTAAGTCCTGCTTAAGTTGAACGGTATAGTTAACCTGATAGGTGTCCCCCTGCCGCAAATGATGATGAA
Source organism: uncultured bacterium (assembly GCA_963519555.1). GTDB lineage: Bacteria > Bacillota > Bacilli > Lactobacillales > Streptococcaceae > Streptococcus. The sequence goes on along the minus strand of CAUQNI010000009.1, from coordinate 17,642 downwards.
TCTGAGCAATGGCTTTTTCATAGTCATCTGCAGATGTTACTTCCTGCCAATCAGAAGGCAAATCAACCTCATCATAAGTCAAGGGAATAGGGGATGTTTCTACCCTATCATGAACCGTAAAATATAGTAGGTACTCTCCCAGTAAGGGAGCCTTGTGAACTGCTAGTTTCACTTCAAAAGCAGGTGCAGCCTCGTAGCTGACATAGCCCACCACATAATAGCCTTGCTCTTGGTAGCTTTCCACTTGTGACAGCAAGTCTGATACTTCTGCTACATTTCTCGTTTTCAACTCTTTGATAGGCTGGGTAAAGATGTATCTCTCCCCCAAAGCCCTAAAATCAATCACTGTTTTTCTATGCATATTTCAAGTATAGCATAAAAAGGCAGATCAAGAAAAACTTAATCTACCTTTTTACTCATCTATTTAATACAATCTATGCTTTAAAAAGATTTCCTGAGAATCCGTCTGTATTCTTAAGAAGTGCTTTAAAGACTTTTGATTTAAGCTCTACAGTTTTAGCTGTTCCTCCACCTGCTAGATCAGCCTCAACCGCCTTATCAAATAAGACTTTTAGCTCAGCATAATTAGTAATTTGTTTACCATCAATTTCAATTGCAGTAAATCCTTTGTCAGCTTTTGCTTTCACTTCTTGATAATAAGCTTTTTTCCATTCTTCAAGAGTACTAAATCTGTTATTAGAAACTTTCTTGATAATGAAGTCATCACCTAACATCTTATTGTTTTCTCTGTTGGCATCCCCTTGGAATTTACTTGATGCATATCCGATAAATCCATTTTCATAACCAAAGTAACCCCACATACGGAATGTATTGTGTTTGAAGGATGCAGCACCAGGAGCACCAGTACTTGTATTACCTCCATACACACCTGTCATCATATTCATGTTGACATATGCAGAACCAAAGTCAGCAGGATTATATGTACCATCACCAGGAGCACCATGCTTAGTAATTAAGTTGTTGGTAATTAAATCATCAATAGTACTAATAGTTAACGCTTTTTCTTCAGTATTTAACTCACGAATTCTATCGAATTGATGTCCTGAATTTCCACTACGATATTGTCGATCCATTTTCTTGAACCAGCGACTTGTATTACCCTTTAACTGTGGTAATACAGCATCAGCCTCAAGATGGTCTAACATCATTAGAGCGTCGTTGTAATTCTTCATGTAATGGTCAATTTGATCACGATTTTTCAGTTTATCTGGATCATAGTTATACCACTGATCACCATCATTATTACGGTGATAAGCCATGTTAAGACCTAAAGCACCATATTCACCATTAGTTGTTGACTTATCTGGTGTTTGTAGCATACCTTGAGCATAAGCCTCAACGTCTGTACCCTGACGATGGCTATGACCACCGAAATAAAGCATTCTATCGTTTACGTGTGTTGTTTCGTGAGTAAATGCTGAAATACCAAAAGGACTAATCATATCAGTTACCATGAAATAAACTTGATCATTAGGGTTAGGGTTAGGGAATATCGAAGCCATAGCACCCATATTCCAGTTAGTATTATGATATTTCCATGTTGGTCCATAGAGCTCACGAATTGGTTTAATTGGATTATTCTTATTGTCATAACCTCTATTATTTCCACCATTCACGCCACTGTAATTTTGGTTATCCCAGACAGGTGTTGGCACCATATTTTGACTCTTAAGTAATCTATCACGAACATTAGATAATGATAAACGTGACCAGAAGTCTAAGTATGTTTGTTGAGCATGAGCTACTTTATCAATTTCTTTTTTGAATTCATTGCGAGCTTCTTCTGTATGTTTACCATATTTCTCAAATGAACTGTACGCCATCGTATTATATGTTGAAATCAAGAACATATGAGCATCTTTAAGCGTTAGAAGTGGTAAAATCATACGTCCATGAACCCCATTATCTAAACCATCGAATACACGGTGACGTTTATCTTTGAAGTCTGGATTTGTAGTTTCAGGCTCCGCTACATAAACATTCTTAGCTGAATGGATAAACCAATCGTTAATATTAGTATCATTTGTAAATAAACGCATGTTGTATTCAAGGAAGTTACGTAAGTTACCCTTACCAGTGTTTCCTGAAATTATCTCACGATAAGCATCTTGTGTTCTATCGCCTTTTAAGTTTTTCTCACTAGAACCAATATTAATTAATCTATCAATAACACTTGGCGTTTTACCGTAGAAATCAGGTTTAAACATCATAAGTTCTTTAATACTCATATTATTATCATTATACTTAATGTTATAGTAACGATTTAAGTAAGATAGAGCCATCATGATTTTCGCTTTATTATCTTCTACTTTCTTAAGTAATGCTTTTTCAGCCATTTCATCACGATTTAACTGATGATCTTCGTTTTCTACTAAAGCTTTGACTAATTCACTAAGATTCGCTTTAGTTTCAGCAAAGCTTTCTTCTAGGTATAAATCAGCAGGATTCCCACTAATTTTACGTACTTCTGGCGAATTGTAATCAATAGTTTCTAGCTTAGCTTTAATATCATTAATTAAAGCAGTACGATCTTTCATAACCATATTTGGAGTATAAACAACTTCCCCAAGTCCGCTAATACTGTACTCTTTAATTTGTTGAACTTTCGAAGTATCTTTAGCAGTGACATTCATTTCTTCTTTAGTGCCATCCGCATAGTGAATCATAATCTTATCAACATCTGACAAGTCAGTTACAAATTGACCATCTTTCATACCGGTTACTGATAACACTTCGGTAGATAATAATTTAGAACCCTCAGGTACTTTATTACCTTGGTTTACAATCCACTCTTTATTGTAGAATGGTTGAAGTTTTTCGATATTACGGTAAACCAACTCACGAGAGGCATCATAATCTTGTGTATCTTTATACGTATCAGATTTTGGTTTTATACCGTTTAATTTATTTTCTACTGGATCATTCAACTCATACTTATCAGCAGTAATTCCTAATGATGCAATTTTCTTATCTGCTTCTTCTTGAGATACTGATTTAATACGATGCTGTTGTTTAGAGAAATTGTATGAAGATTTACCTTCACTTACTCCTGTAACAACAAGGTTTCTATTCAATCTCATTCCAGACCAGTAACCACCATCATCATCAATATCTTCAGAACCGTAGAAGATTTCTCCATTTCCTTTGTTAACTTTCATCATCGAAACGCTATCTTCAACTGAACCTAAAGCGTGACTAGTACCGATAAAACCACCAATCTTAATTGGTTCATCTACAGTAATAGTTCCTTTAGCTACAGATTTTTTAATAGCACCCTCTCGACCAACACCGCTATTGTTACCACCGTTTTGAGATGTATACACAATACCAGCAGCCTTGGCTTTTTTACCAATGATATTAGCGTCAACGTATGCTTGTTCAACTAATCCTTTCCAGTTTTCACCAACAATACCTGTTAAGTAAGATCCACCTGTACCTACAGATGTTACATTTCCAACAAATGCAACATTACGTAATGTACCGTTACCGTCAATCTTATCGATGAATCCAGATACCCAGTCACGACCAACTACGTTACCTGTAACTTTAACGTTTTCAATAACAGCACCATTCTTGATAATATTAGCTATTGGTGCAACTTGATTATCTCCTGGCATATTGATATTAACATTACCAAGATTAATGTCTCGAACATTACCACCTTCAATATTACCAAACAATGGACGTTCTATATTATGAATTGTATATCTACCGCCACCATTACTTAGTAATTTTCCTTTAAATGGTTTTGTTATATATGATTTTCCATTCGGTTTCACGTTTGCTGCATTAAGATCTGCCCCAAGTTTAAATTCACCTGATGGATTATCTTGTATGTCTTTTACAAGTTCTCTAAAGCTATAATATACATTACCATCTTTTAATTTTTCTTTTTCAAAGTAATGAACATACTCTTCACTAAATGTGTTTTCACTATTACGTTGAACTAAGTCTGGTGCTTTAGCCGTTACTTTATACAGTGATTTACCATCTACAGTTACTTCTTCGATTTTATCAACAGTAAGTCTTGTAACTTTATTATCATGTGTAGTAACACGTAAATAATAAGGTTTAACATCACTTGGAACAGCAGATAATAAACTACTGTCTGTTTCATTACCGTCAGCATCAACACTCATTAAGCTGGTTTCTTTGATATTTTTGATTTCAACTTTTTTAAGGTCTAACTGAATTTGTTTATCTTCTAACTTCTCAGTTTCTTCGCCTTCTCCACGATCATAAACCATTGTTGTGGATAGAGTGTAACCTTGATAATATTTCAATTTATCTAAAGTAGCGTTTAATTTATTTTCTTCTACCGTTACTTCTTTAACAAGTTGTCCATCTTTATCTTTTAACGCTAATTTAATTAATTTAATTTCTACTCCAGCTGGTTTATTCAATGTATAACTAGCTGTAGCGCTCTTCTTCAAGATATCTTTTTCAGTATTAGCCCACTGTAATGTTGGTTTTTCTAAACCTTTTGTACCATTCTTAATAATTTTATCTTGAGGTTGTAAGATAACTTTTTCTTCTACTGTTGGAGCTTCACTTGTTTTTTCTCCACGAATCGTTTTATAGGTTTCAGTAATTTGTTTCTTACCGTCTACACCTTCTTGAGCAACTTTAGTTGTTCCACGTTTTAAAGTGTCATCATCTTCTGTTTTTGTAGCAAAAGGAATGACTTCTTCTCTTGTCTCAACTTTTGTTCCTTCAATAGGTTTCGTACCTTTTTTAACGACTTTAGAAACAGCGGGAGTTTTTACTTCTGTCGTTGTAGAAAGGACTTCATTATTTTCAGCATTTTTTACAGTTGTTGTCTTTTGAACACCTTTAATACCTTCACGAGTTACAGTATCATCGCCTACATATTTGGAAGAGTCGAATACTTCTTCTGTATTGAATTCAACTTCACTCTCAGTCGTCTCCTCAACGATTCTGTATTCTGATATTGGTTGAACAAGAGCTTCACCTTGCTTTTCGCCTTCTTGTACTTCTTGAACGCCTTTTGCTTCATGATATTCAGGAAGCATTGGTTGTGTTAAAGCTTGATTTTCTTTACCTTCCTCTTGCGTTCCTTTTGCTTCGTGATATTCTTGAAGTTCTAAAGTCGGAGATAGCATTACATGTTCAGGTTCTTGAGAACCTTTAGTAGAAAGCGTTGCTGTATACTCTGTCAATTCTGGTTGAACTAAAGCTTGATTTTCTTTTCCAGGCTCTTGAGTTCCTTTAGCTACTTGGTGACTTGGTTCAGCTTGTGGTACTGGAGTTGGGGCAGGTTGTACCTCTTTCTTAGTTCCTACTGCAACAACTTGAGAAACAGGATTTTGAACCACTTGGTCTTCAACAACTTCTCTAACCTCTTGACCATTGACCACCGAAACTTTGGTTACAAGACGACGCTGACCCTTTACTCCAGCTGTGACGATACGAGTCTGTCCTTCTGCTAGATTCGCATCTGGGCTTATGATCGTTTCAAAAGGAATCTCTACCAAATTCTCTTCCTGTCTTATCTGAGGCTTCTCAGAAACTGGTTTTGCTTCAACCGCAGGAGCAACTGGAGTCTCTACTACAGGATTCTCAACGATAGTTTCTGGAGCAACAGCAGGTCTTTCTTGAACTACTTCTGTTTTCTCGATTTCATTTGCACTTTGCTTTTCTACTGGCAACTGAGGCTGCTCAGCTGAAGCTGGTCTTGAGGGATGGAGTTCTGCTTCCTTAAAGTATCCAATATATTCATAGCCATCAATGTGGATGATTCCTTCAGCCAAGCCTTCATGGGTAGTAGTCGAAATAGTTTGGTTATAAGAAAGCAATTCTTTATTTTCAAATGCGAATGTACCATAAGGTACAAAAGTGCTAGCTCCTAAAGAACCAATCAAGAGAACACCTAGGACTTCTCTACGACCTTTTTTAGACACCAAAAAGACTGCTAGAGAAGCAGTTGCCAATCCAAGACCTGCTAGAGCTAGCTCCTTACTTCCTGTGTAAGGAAGTTGTTGACTGTTAGTTGCCTTCTTACGATAAACTACATAAAGAATATCATCATCTTGAAATTCTGTTGGAACCTCATGGTGAATCAGGGCTTTTTCAGACTCGGTTAATTCCTGCTCCGCTAAATAACGGTAATGAACACTATGAGCACCACCGACTTCATTGGCTTGCACCTTATCTACTGAAAAGGTACCAGCACCAAAAAGGAAGGCCCCGATGGCTACAGGACCTACCCCAACAGTTAGCTTACGAATCGAATATTTGGTAATTTTTTCTAGTTGTTGTTTTGTTTTTCTCATTCTCACGACTTTCTAATAGAATCTTGCGGATAATGCGCACGCGCACCTCCAATTAATTTTGGACGACTAGCCAACGCCGTTACATGGGCATGACCAATCTCTCTCAAAAGAGGGCGAATTGGAACCTGAACATGCTTGACATGCATGCCAATTGCAGTGTCCCCGATATCCAATCCAGCATGAGCCTTGATAAATTCAACCTCAACTGGATCCTGCATAAACTTGAAAGCTGCCAATTGACCCGAACCTCCTGCATGAAGAGTAGGAAGGACACTGACCATTTCCAGACCAAACTGCTCTGCAACCTGACGTTCAACAACGAGAGCCCGATTGACATGTTCACAACCTTGAACAGCTAGATGAATTCCTTTTTCCTCTAGGATATCTAGAATGGTCTTCACAATGATTTCCCCAATTTCTTGGCTGGATTCCTTGCCAATCTGACCACCTATCACCTCACTAGAAGAGAGGCCCAAAACAAAGATAGATCCCTGCTTCAAATTGGCCTTTCCCAATACATCTTCTACAATCTGGCTTGTTTCTCTTTGAATATCTTTTTCCTTCATACTTGATACCTCTTTTGTCATTATCTATCATATCGTTTTTTCTTGTTTTTAGCAAGATAGACAAACTAGAAAGCTTTCTCAATTACGCATAAAACTCCCAGAATTGACCGGGAGTTAGCTAGTTTCTATTCTATTTATGTATATTTCAACCGTCGTTCCTTTGTCGGGAGCAGAATCAATCTTCATCTGATAATCTTCTCCAAAATGAAGTTTAAGACGCTGGTCAACATTTTGCAGACCAACTCCCCCACGTTTGAGCTGACTTTGACTATTGTCTCCAGTAGATTGGAAGCCAACGCCATCATCCTCAATGCGGATGACTAGTCCTCTATCCTGTTTCTGGACAGAAACTTTAATATGTCCCTGCCCTTCCTTCTCCTTGATGCCATGGTAAAGAGCATTTTCTACCAGAGGTTGTAGCACCAGTTTAGGCAAGACTAAATTATCAAAGGCAGGATTTTCATCAATTTCATATTCCAGCTTATCCCCATAGCGTTGTTTCTGGATAAAGAGATACTGGCGGACATGATTGATTTCGTCAGAAAGAGAAATCAAATCCTTTCCTTGATTGAGCGCTAAGCGGAAATAGGTTGCCAAGGACTTGGTCACCTGAACCACTCGCTGACTATCCTGAAATTCAGCCATCCAGATGATGGTGTCCAAGGTGTTATAGAGGAAATGGGGATTAATCTGGCTTGATAAAGCTTGAAGTTCATACTGACGGGTCGTTTCTTCTTGCCTGCGAATAGCTACCATCAGCTGATCAATCTGATCCAACATGGCATTGAACTGGCGAGTCACTTCTCTCAGTTCATAGGCACCAGCTTCCTTGGCACGAAGATTCTGAGTACCAGAAGCAATTTCCAGCATGGTTTCTCTCAAATTCTTCAAAGGAGCAATCCAACGCTTGAGACTGAACCACACCAAGCAGAGACAGGCAAGAAGAGATGTGACACTGGCCCCAAGCAAGGTCCACAAGAGCTGACTCCGAACCTGGTCTAACTTCTCCAACGAAGAAACTCCTATAACCGTCCAATCAGTTCCAGCAATCTGTTCCTGACTGACGTAGGATTTGTGGTCAGGAGTATAACCCTGCTCTGTCTCAATGTAAGGTTTCATAGCCTCCATTTCGCTAGACGAACTATAAACCGTGTGTTGAGGATGGTAAACAAATTCATGGTTTTCATTGATGATAAAGGCAAAGCCCTGCTGCCCCAACTGGAGTTGGTTAAGATAGGCTTCCAGAGTTTCATAAGAAATATCCAAACGAAGCACACCAAGATTGGCCCCCTTTGCATCAACAAGTTCTTGAGTGACAGAAATGACCCACTGACTATCTGATTTACGAGCTGGTGTCAAAACAGGCTTAGCCCCCTGATGAATGGCCTTTTGGTACCAATCCTCAGCCATCATATCTGAGGAGGTTTTCATCTGCACACTATCATCTGTAGAAATGACCTGACCAGATTTGGTCACCAGCACAACAGTTTTCAAGTCCTGGTCTGCCTTTAAGATGGTCAAAAACAGATTTCGGATTCCCTTGACCTTGTCTTGACTGGGATTCTCAGCATAGGCTAGGACATCCGTCTGCTGAGTCAAACTAGTCGAGGTGGTTTCTAATTTTTTGATATAAGACTGGATAAAATGGCTAGTTTGGCTAATTGTCGTTTGGCTATTGCCCTCAATGCTAGCCTCAATGGCCGAAGAACTAGATTGATAGTAGAAAGTCCCAACCAGAGCTAGGAGAATGAGAAAGACCAGAAAGATGGAAATAACCATTCTGACTAGGAGAGAAGAACGCTTCATCGACCTTCTCCCTTCTTAAACTGACGAGGTGTTACACCTGCAATCTGTTTAAAACGTTGGGTAAAGTAATTCATATCTTCAAAGCCAACCTTTTCAGCTATCTCATAAATCTTTAAATCTGTAGTCAAGAGTAAGAGTTTGGCTTGTTTGACACGCTCTCTTACCAGATAATCCTGAAAAGGCAGCCCCAACTCTTTCTTAATCAAGGAGCTCAGATAAGTCGGACTAAAGCCCAAGTCACTGGCTAAAGACTTTAAACTAAACTGACTGTCAGCCAGATGAGACTGGATTTTCTGAGCCATGTTTCCTTCAAACTTATCAGTTAATAAATCTTGTAACTGCTCTTCCTTTTCTTCCTTGTCCAGCTTTTGCTTGATTTTACCCAGCATTTCCTCAATATCCTGACGAGAAAAGGGCTTAAGCAAGTAGTCATCCACACCGAGTTTGACAGCAGACAAGGCATAATCAAAATCATCGTAGCCAGTCAAAAAGACCAAATGTACCTGAGGATAGGTTTCTCGGACCAGACTGGCCAACTGGATGCCATTTAGTTGAGGCATATTGATATCGGTTAAAATGATATCTGGCACCTGCTTTTGAATCAATTCCCAAGCCTGCCTTCCATTTTCAGCCTGACCAATGATTTCCATATCGTAGGCTGCTACATTGACCAGCTTGGTCAAACCTTGTCTTACCAGATATTCATCTTCTACGATTAAGATTGTATAGGTCATGCTTCTCTCCTTTGTCACTTACTAGTATCAGTATAGCAAAATTCTCCTCTAACTGCTTAGGAAAGTTCTCTTAATCAACATAATCTAGTAAATAAGCATATCCTTTTTCTTCCATTTGGTCTTTGGGAATAAAGCGGATAGAGAGACTATTAATACAGTAGCGCAAGCCACCCTTGTCCTGTGGTCCATCCGTAAAGACATGGCCAAGGTGAGAATCTCCAACTCGGCTCCGCACTTCCATGCGCGTCATATTGTAGGACTTATCTTCCTTGTAGGTGGCAACATCTGGGCTGATGGGCTGGGTGAAACTAGGCCAGCCGCAACCAGACTCAAACTTGTCCTTTGATAAAAAGAGGGGTTCGCCAGTTGCCACATCCACATAGATACCAGATTCAAATTTATCCCAGTAGCGGTTTGAAAAAGCTCGTTCTGTTTGATTTTTCTGGGTAACTGCATACTCCTCAGGCGACAAGGTCTTTTTCAATTCTTCATCGCTTGGTTTAGGATATTTGCTGGCATCGATGACGGGATAGGCAGCCTGATTGACATTGATATGGCAGTAGCCATTTGGATTTTTCTTGAGGTAGTCTTGGTGATAGTCCTCAGCTACCACAAAATTCTTCAAGGGCTCCTTTTCAACCGCCAAAGGTTGGTCGTATTTCTTAGCCACCTCATCAAAGACTTGGTTGATTACTTCCAAATCCTTGTCATCTGTGTAATAAACACCAGTACGATACTGGGTTCCCACATCATTTCCTTGTTTATTTTTACTGGTTGGATTGATAATGCGGAAGTAATGAAGCAGGATTTCCTTGAGGGAAATTTGCTTGGCATCATAGGTGACATGGACTGTCTCCGCATGTCCTGTTTGGTTAATCAATTCGTACTTGGTTGTCTCCCCTCTACCGTTCGCATATCCTGATACGGCATCTGTCACTCCAGGAACGCGTGAGAAATATTCCTCCACTCCCCAGAAACATCCCCCAGCTAGATAAATTTCATGCAAATCTGCGTCTTTACTAATTTCTGTTTTTTTCACTGTTTTTCCTCCTTGGCTAACTGCCGCTTTCTCAATTTGCGAGCTATCTGTCTGCCCTGCATTTCGCATCAATAGAAAATAGAAACCGCTTATGGCTAGGACAAAAATCCCTGCCAAGACAAACAATTTTACTTTATCATTCATGACCTTTCTCTACCCCATTTCTTTCAATGTTTTTAAAATCATATCCTTATCCATAAAACCTGGTTGCGTTTTGACCAGTTTGCCTTCCTTGTCTATAAAGGCTTGAGTTGGGTAAGAACGAACGCCATAACTTTCCAAAAGTTTGCCTGATGGATCAATTAGAACTGGGAAATTTTTATAATCCAAGCCCTTGTACCAGTTCTTAAAATCAGCTTCCGCTTGTTCACCCTTGTGACCAGGAGACACCACTGTCAAGACCACATAGTCGTCTCCAGCATCCTTAGCAATTTCATCCGTATCTGGAAGACTGGCTAGACAGATGGAACACCAAGACGCCCAGAATTTGAGATAGACTTTCTTGCCCTTGTAATCAGACAAGCGGTAGGTCTTACCATCTACTCCCATCAATTCAAAGTCAGCGACTGCCTGACCTTTAGTCACAGTTTGCGCACTGACTTGTTCTGTTTTTGTTTCCTCCTTCATAGTAGATTGGTCTGACATATTTTTAGCCGAACAGGCTGCCAAACAACAGATTGAGCCTACTCCAAGGAGACATGTTTGCCATTTTTTCATTTCTTCTTCCTCTCTATTCAAATAATGTAGTCAAAATGGAAGCATTTCCCAAAAGCACCAAGATTCCCATCACGATAATGAGGAAACCACCCACTTTTTTGAGGATTCCGAGGTAGGGATGGAGTTTTCGGAAATGTTTCAAAACATAGCTGGAGGCGATAGCTAGAACCAAAAATGGTAGTGCCAATCCCAGCGTGTAAACCAACATGAGACCAGCTCCCTGCCAAGCACCTGAGCCACCTGAAGCCGCCAAGGCCAAAACAGAGCCAAGAACTGGACCCACACATGGCGTCCAAGCAAAACTAAAGGTCAAGCCCAGTAAAAATGCCTGACTATAGCCCTTACCCTTTTGCCCCTGTCTCTTTAATTGTAGCCTTTTTTCCTTGTAGAGTCCCTGCAAATGTAAGACTTCCATCTGGTGCAAGCCCAAGAGAATGATGACCGCACCCGTCACATACTGAAACCAAGAAGCATACAGCAAATTGCCTAAAAAACCAGCTCCATAGCCCAGTAAGATAAAAACAAAGGAAATCCCTATTATAAAGGCCAGAGTTCGCAATAGACTAACAACTGAGATTGAATATTTTCCACTAGAATCCTGAGCACCATCTTTGTCATCCAGTAATACCCCTGCATAGACTGGTAACAAGGGTAAAATACAAGGAGAAAAGAAGGAAAGAATTCCAGCAAGAAAAACACTGATAAAAAAGATTATATTATCCATTGCCTTCCTCCATTCTTTGATTTGATAGGACTATTATAACCCCAAAGTTCCAGAAAAAACAGGGACAATAATAGGGAAAAATAGGAATTTAATCAGGTTATACTTCAAAGAAATCAAAAAAGCATGAGTAAAAGGGTAAGCTATCTTAGGTTTTAGAGCCAACATCTAGTAAACTAAAAAACAGATTCTTCCATCTATCACGGAAAAATCTGTCATTGATTTACTGATTTACAAAAAATTCCAATTACGGTTTACGAACCTTATCTTTGCTGGTTTCTCTGTATTTTTTAGTTCTTATTTGCGATGCTCTTTCAATAGTTCTTCAAACTCAGAGACAGTCATACCTAACTGCTGGCTGGCAACCTCAGAAGTCAGAAGACCTTGGTGGACCATATCTAGGAAGGCAAAAAATTTCCCTTCCTCCCTAGCAGTTTCCAAGGCATAGTCCTGCGCTAACAAGGCTTGTTCTTCTCGCATACGTAGTTGACTAAACATCTTCCTGTCCTCCTCGGACCAGCTCTTATAGTCTAGCAGTTGGTCCGCCTGACTGATGGCTCGCTCGGGTTCTTGGGTAAAGGGTTTGTTACCGAAAAACTCCAACCACGGCTTACGAACCTCGTCTTTGCTGGTTTCTCTGTATTTTTTTAATTCTAAGAATGCCATCTTAACCATTATTGGTAATGGTCTTACAACAAGGCCTCAAACTCAGCGACGGTCATGCCTAATTGCTCACTCGCAACCTCTGCTGTTAAAAGATGCTGTCGAACAAGATTTGCTAACATAGCAAAACCACCTTCCGCCCTCGCAGTTTCCAAAGCATAGTCCTGCGCTAACAAGGCTTGTTCTTCGCGTCTGCGTTGTTCACTAAACATTTTCCTGTCCTCCTCGGACCAGCTCTTGTAGTCCAGCAGTTGGTCTGCTTGGCTAATAGCTCGCTCGGGTTGCTGGGTAAAGGGTTTGTTACCGAAAAACTCCAACCACGGCTTACGAACCTCGTCTTTGCTGGTTTCTCTGTATTTTTTTAGTTCTAAGAACGCCATCTTGACTAGATGGTTTTCTTGTCCATTGTTTGTGATGGTTAAAACCTCACCTGTCGTGTCCTCGCGCATACTGAAGCTGTGAAAGGCTAGGTCATCTGAGAAATAATTACTATCTACAATAGCTATTGCGTAAACAGGTGCGATATGCTTGTAACTCTGGTGAGTATTGCCCTCTTGCTGGCGAATTTTTTCTAGGTTTTGATTGACCTGACTACACAAGTAAGCCCATAGGCGATTGATGAAAAAATTCTGATGATGTACCTGAATCTCAATGATAACTTGTGTCCCATTATCTAGTTCAGCTAAAACGTCTATGCTAGTATAGAAATCTTGGGCTGAATATGGTACGGAAGGCAAGACGTGAATGTTACTTCCCTCCAAAATAGTCACATTTTTTGCTGGTAAATCCAACATATCACGGATAAATTGACAAGTGATTTCTGGATTGCTAAAGATTTTCTTAGCAACCAAATCGTTAGTTGGGCTGATGCCCGGATGACGTACAGTCATACTTCCTCTCCTTTCATTATAGCACATTTTTTAATCTAATTTACTAGATTTGATGCTTCTATCTATTTATTCGGAAAAAGAAAGGATAAATGAAATAGTAAATAAAAAATAAGAACAGCGGATAAGCAATAAATGTTAAGCTTATCTATCCTTCTTACTTATCTGATAATAAATAAGGTCCGCAACGTAGTCTTTTCTCTCTACACCATTGGTAATAGTCTTTAGATAGGCCATCCCAGCCTTTTCCATGACACGGCCTGAAGCTGGGTTGAGACTGGCATATCGAGCTTTGACTTTTTGAAAACCTGCTTGAGTAAAACAAAAGTCCAAGACAGCTTTAAAGGCCTCCGTCATCATACCTCGGCCCCAATAATTTTTTCCTAAAATATAGCCAATTTCACAAGAAGAATCGTTCTCATCTATTGCAATGATGCTGATATCTCCTATCACCTGCTCGGGGTTTTCTTTGAGGCAAATGGCCCATTTGTAATAGTTGGGATTAGCATAGGAGGAAATCCAATTACGAATCGAATTCCGAGTCACCTCAACATCAGGATGAGGATCCCAAGTAACGTAGGTTAGATTCTCAGCAGACGAAGCCCAATTTTGAAACATGGCTTCCGCATCACTCTCCACAAATCTTCTCAGAATCAAACGTTTTGTCTGTAACATTTGCGTACCAATAGATTTCATGATGCTACCTCGCTTTCTAATAGATGATTCTCTGTTCAATCTCCATTGAAACTGGTTTTGCTTTTGAATTTCAAGGTAATAAGCTAAAAAGGTCCCCCGGACCTTCTTCGCTTTCTCATTTCTAGGCTCAGGGTAAAAAGACTAAACTCAGTAACAGATAAAAACAAGTTTTTCATCTAGTTCCTTGACGCAGTCGCTGTCTGGTTTGAAATGCGCCCTAGCAAGCTTTTTCAAACCTAGTCATCGTTGCGGGGGTAAGACAACGGAATCGAACTCTTCGAGTTACCGGATCTTCCTCGTTTTCTTATTTCTAAACTTAGGGTTCAAGGTCCCTCGGACCTTCTCTCACTTTCTTATTTCAAGGTGAGAGGCTGAAAACCTCCACTGGAGGTTTTCACTCCCAAAAGTCATCAAAGACAGTGATAGGTAAGTGGCGTTTGTGTTGGCCTTTGTGCCACCAGTTTTCAATAGTCGCTTGAGCTTCTGGGCTAACTTGTTTGCCTTCTAGGTAGTCGTCAATCTCTTCATAGGTGACTCCAAGTGCGACTTCGTCAGCCAGTCCAGGTTTGTCTTCTTCTAGGTCTGCTGTTGGGATTTTTTCATAAAGGGCTGGGGCTGCACCTAGTTCCTTCAATAGTTGTTTTCCTTGGCGTTTATTGAGACGGAACAGTGGTAAAATATCTGCACCTCCGTCACCAAACTTGGTAAAGAAACCTGTGATATTTTCCGCAGCATGGTCTGTTCCAATGACCGCTCCGCTATGGGCACCTGCAAGGGCATACTGGGCAATCATACGGCAACGAGCCTTGATATTTCCCTTGTTGAAGTCTGAAACAGGGCTTCCTGTCGCTTCAACTGCAGCTGTCATGGCGTCAGCAGATTCCTTAATATTAACCACCAAGCTGACATCTGGTCGGATAAAGGCTAGAGCTTTTTGAGCATCTGCTTCATCAGCTTGCACTCCGTATGGCAGGCGGACAGCGATAAATTTGTAGCTGTTATCGCCCGTTTCAGCTCGCAGTTCTTCCATAGCCAGTTGGGCCAATCGACCTGCCAAGGTTGAATCTTGTCCACCAGAAATCCCTAGTACAAAGGTTTTTAGGAAGGGATGTTTTTTCAGGTATCTCTTTAAGAAATCAATGGAACGACGGATTTCTTCCTGGCCATCAATCACTGGTTTCACACCCAGTTCTTGGATAATCGTTTCTTGCAAACTCATTCTTCTTCTCCTTCACCAAGGGCTTCCTTGCGCATTTTGTCAATCAAGTCCATCTTGTCTTGCCATACATCACGCGCCAAATCCACAGGATAATGCTGCGGATTGAGCACACGCTTGTACTCATCCCAAAGCTTGTCAAATTCCTTACGGGCATAAGCCTGAATCTCAGTCAAACTAGGCAACTTGTAGATCAACTTCCCGTCCTTGAAGATATCCACCAAGAGAGGAACAGCATCAAAATTACGAACAGTTTTCTTGATGTAAGTATAGGTAGGATGGAACATCTTGATTTCTGTCATGTCGCTCACATCCACACCATCATAAGTGATGTAGTCACCTTCTGACTTGCCTTTTTCACGACTGGTAATGCGCCACACCTGCTTCTTACCTGGCGTCGACACTTTTTCCGCATTATTCGACAGCTTGATGGTATTGCGCATGTTGCCATTTTCATCTTCGATGGCCACAATCTTATACACTGCCCCAAGAGCAGGCTGGTCATAGGCTGTAATCAGCTTAGTTCCCACACCCCAGACATCAATCTTGGCCTTTTGCATCTTGAGGTTGAGGATGGTATTTTCATCCAAATCATTAGAAGCATAAATCTTAGCCTCTGTAAATCCAGCCTCGTCCAGTTGCTGACGGACTTTCTTAGAAATGTAGGCAATATCCCCAGAGTCAATCCGCACACCCATAAAGTTAATCTGGTCACCCAGTTCACGCGCCACCTGAATAGCAGCTGGAACTCCGATGCGAAGGGTATCATAGGTATCCACAAGAAAGACGCAATTTTTGTGGGTCGCAGCATAAGCCTTGAAAGCCTCATAGTCGTTACCATAAACCTGTACCAAGGAATGGGCATGGGTTCCCAAGACAGGAATGTCAAAGAGTTTACCAGCGCGCACATTGCTAGTTCCATTGGCACCACCAATCACCGCCGCGCGTGTTCCCCAGATAGCCGCATCCATCTCTTGCGCCCGACGTGTCCCAAACTCCATCAAAGGTTCATCTTCGATGACCGAACGAATGCGAGCTGCCTTGGTCGCCACCAAGGTCTGGTAGTTGACGATGTTCAAAAGAGCTGTTTCGACCAACTGACATTGAGCTAGAGGACCCTCCACCTGCACAATCGGTTCATTAGCAAAAACCAAGTCCCCTTCTTGGGCAGAACGAACGGTCAACTCCAACTTGAAATTGCGGAGGTAGTCCAAGAATGCCCCATGATAGCCAAGCGACTCCAAATAGGCGATATCACTATCTGAAAAACGCAAGTCTTCAAGATAGTTCACGATTCTTTCCAAACCAGCAAAAACCGCATAGCCGTTCTTAAAAGGCTGTTGGCGGAAATATACCTCAAAGACCGCCTTCTTATTGTGAATCCCTTGGTCAAAGTAAACCTGCATCATGTTAATCTGGTACAAGTCCGTGTGCAATGTCAAACTATCATCTGGATACATACTTTTCCTACTTCCTTAGCTAGAAATACATGAAAATTTTCAAAAACTTTCATGTATTCCAATAAATTAGTACTATTATATCACATTTTAGCTGGATTGAGAAAAGAGTAACAAGCTATTCTCCACTCTCCAGTTCATCCATGTCTTGCTCAAATTTTTTCTGAGCCCATTCTCCATAGCTCTTCAGACCGAGATTGCCGATAAAGACCCAAGGAAGGTAAATGACATAAGTAATGACCCAAGCGGACAGGTATTTAACATTCAAAGGGTTATGCTGATAAATTTCTATGTTGAATTGATAATTCTGCAACATCAAAAGAGCCGTAATAGCCAAGGTTAGGAAAAAACAACCCAAAATCGTAAAATTAAAACGACTATAGTAGGTCACTCCCAGATAACGGGCACGATTGAAAAAGAAGAAAATTCCTACTATCAGAGTATAGACTAGAAAATTCGAATTAAAAAGAGAGGGAGCTAATACAGCCACCAAATAGCTTAGAAGCACAAGCCCAATGAAGAGGGTAAAGGATTCTGCCCCAGCTTTATTGATTAGTTGTTCTTCTCTTTCGTCAAGTAATTGATAATGAATGAATTTATTTACCATCTTCTTCCTCCCAAAATAGTTGGTCTAGGGTTTTCCCTAAACATCTGCAAATAGACTGGCAGAGTGAGAGACTGGGATTGTATTTCCCCGCCTCTATCAAACCAATAGTCTGGCGCGTCACCCCAACAGCCTCTGCCAGTTGACCTTGTGTTAAATCAAGCTCCACACGAGCTAATTTTAATTTTAAATTTTTAGCCACCTGCGTCCTCCTTATAGTTT